>JAKVAZ010000019.1 GCA_022447225.1 Fuerstiella sp.
GAGTGCGACATATAATACATTTCCGAATAATTCGAAGAATATTGGTGTCGAAGGCGAAACTCCTTCTTTGAACTCATCGCATCCAGGGATTGTTGTTGTCGGTTATTGCGACGGTTCAGTGCGTAACCTCAGCGAAAACATCGATCAGGGAGTTTATCTGCGTCTCATGACACCTGGTGGAACGCGGATCAGAAGTGCGATTGGCCCGGAAGAGCCGCTCAGTGGAACGGACTTCTAAGCATCCGTGCCTCTGACACTGCATGAGCATCGCCGTTCGGTCTGGCCTGGCCGAACGGCTTTTTTTTGCGCTTCTCAGGGACGACAGCTCATTTTCGATTCCAATCAATTCAGATCAGATCGAACTTGTATGTAGGCTCCGTTGTTCTATCTGCTCAACCGCCAGCACGGGGTCCAGTTTTGGGACAATCCGAAGATCTGCAGACAGCCTGATTTTAAGTTGCTGTGGCATGTGGGCAATGCCAACGAATTTCGCATTTGGAAATCGGGTACGTGAAGCAGACAAAGAAGCGTTGACCGCCTCTGACTGAGGATCCAGATCATGGACCAGCAGCTGCGTTGTGCGGATTAGATGTAGTCTGTCAGGACCCAGGCCGCTTGTGGTGACTTTCCACCCGGAGGACTGCATGGCATCCGCAAATACCGATCGATAAACCCGGTCTGCACTGATGACCACAGCAGTCCCTTTTCGATTTGTCTGCGGGGCAGCAGGAGCCGAGTGCCGATGCAGAAACACTTCATCGCGGGCCGCGGTAAGCGGCAATGCCGCACGGTCGGAAGTGATTCGGTGAACCTCAGCCGCAATTAGCTGTCTGGCGTATCGTAAGGGGACACGTGTGCTGTGCGGCCAGATATCACGGCTACGACCATCTCCCTCGCACCAGGATCCGAAACAGCACAACACCGTGGAAAACAGGGTTTCACCAATGAGTCGGTCCACATCGCTTGGAGCAAACTGATCGGAGCGTGTCTGCAACACGATTGTCATCTGATCCTGCTCCTGCACTTCTCGTCGCCGTTCCCACGTCGGAATATCAACAAACGTTTTGTTGACGACGGACGGGAACTGTTTACGAATCCAGCGGATCAGGGGGGAGAATTCCGCAACCGCGGTGTCGCCGATCAGGGTGATTTGAGTCATGACAGCGGCTTGAGAGGAATGACGGAAGGAATATGCAGCTGAGTTTCCTGCAATTCCGGGCCCGGCGTCAATCCCGACCAGCATCCGGTTGCTCTGCGGGAGGCCGGGTCGCTAACGTGTATAGTCGGGAGACTGTGATGAATTCAGACGATTGATCGAAGAAGGAACGATACCGGCTGCGGAATGTCAGCAACTCCAGCCGGTAAATCGTCGGACAGGAGGCACCCCGTACTGGAATGCGTCGCATGTGTCCCGGAACCCTGCCAACCAGTACGTTGAGACTGCTTTGGGTTTTTACGACTTGATTGACAACTTAAAGCGTCGGACGACTCAATGGCATCCAGCGGCCTGCTTCAGCGAATCCATGATCGAGTCACGCATACCGTGCGGCATGCTGTGATCACTCATCACAAACGTTCCGGGATGGTGCTGTTCAGTGACACGACACTGCGTGACGGGGAGCAGATGCCCGGGGCGACTCTGGAACCCGATGACAAACTTCAGATTGCCAAAGCGCTGGAGGCAGCAGGAGTGCACTCACTGGATGCCGGATTTCCGGCGTCCAGTGAACAGGATGTCGATGCCATCCGGAAAATGATCGGAGTCATTAGGAAGCCGGTCCTCACCGCATTGTGTCGTACAGTCAATTCAGATGTTGACGCAGCAGATCGGGCTTTGGATGGAAATCCGGATCATAAGCGCGGTGTGAGTCTGTTCTGTGGTACTAGTCCGCTGCACCGGAAACACAAACTTGAAAAAAATCAGACTCAGGTTCTTAAAATCATTACGGATTCCATCAGTTATGCCGCTGATCGTTTCAGAATCATTGCGTTCAGTCCGGAAGACGCCAGTCGCACTGAACTTGATTACCTGTGCAAATGCTACGTGGAAGCAATCGACAGTGGGGCCACAACCATCGGTTTTCCGGACACTGTCGGTGTGCTGACGCCGGAAAAGGCGGCCGATTTTATTAAGGCGATCCAGGATAAAGTTCATAACCTGGATCGCGCTCTGCTGGCGGTTCATTTCCATAACGATCTGGGTCTGGCTGTTGCCAATACACTGGCCTGCGTCAAACAGGGAGCCAATGTCGTGCAGTGCACGGTCAACGGAATTGGAGAGCGTGCCGGTAATGCATCACTGGAGGAGGTTGCGATGGCCCTTGCCATGAATCCGGACCAGTACAATCGTACGTTTCGTCTGGACACAACCAAACTGGCCCCGTTGTGTAAGCTGGTTGCCGAACTCACCAGCGTTATGATTCCTCGTATGAAACCAGTGGGTGGTTCGAATGTCTTTGCCACCGAAGCCGGAATTCATCAGGATGGTTTGTTGAAGCATCCCGACACGTATCTGCCGTTTCGCCCGGAAGTTGTCGGAGCTGACGGGATTCAACTGGTCCTCGGTCGTCACAGTGGTCGACGAGCCGTGGCGCACCGGCTGGAATCCATTGGAATGTTGTTCGACGAGAGCGGAGTGATGGAAGTTGTGGAGTTGATCAAGCAGTTGCCGAAAGGGACTGTGGTGGACGATACCTTGCTGCAGGAGCTGGCACAGTCGTTGCGAGAACCAGCGTGAACTCCGGCACGATTTATCTGGACAATGCGACGACGAGCTTTCCCAAGGCGGAAGCTGTCTACGACGCGGTCGACATGTACCAGCGGCGAACCGGGGCGGCGTTTGCTCGCGGCACACACGGATCTGAAACGGCGGATTCTGTGGCGGACCGCTGTCGCCATCAACTGGCGCAAATGATTGGTGCCCAGGATCCCCGATCGGTCGCATTTACATTCAATGCGACCGATGGATTGAACCTGTTACTCAGAGGGGTTCTGCGCAGTGGAGATCGAGTGCTGACCACCACACTGGAGCACAATTCCGTGGTCCGTCCGCTGGAGCAACTTAGGGACCGGTTGTCGATTACTGTTGACTACGTGCCATTTGATTCCGCCTCAGGAGTCGTCGACAGCAATCAATTCGAACAAAGCTGTCGAACGCACTCACCATCGCTGGTTATTCTTAACATGGCGTCCAATGTCACCGGCATTGTGCAGCCGCTACCGCAGCTGATCCGGGCGGCAAAGTCTGTTGCTGCAATTGTTCTGGTCGACGGGGCCCAGGCTGTTGGCCACGTGCCGCTCAATGTCCAGACACTTGATCTCGATCTTCTGGCCGCTCCCGGTCACAAGGCCCTGGGCGGTCCGTTGGGCACTGGTTTCGTTTATGTCAGGCCTTCTGTGACAGATCGTATGATTTCCTTTCGTTGTGGTGGTACCGGAACAGACAGCAGTTCCGTGCAACAGCCGGTACTGATGCCTGAATTGCTGGAAAGCGGGAATCTGAACATGCCGGGGATTGCCGGACTGGCTGCGGCGCTGAGTTGGCGCAACACGGATGAATTTCGGACTCTGCTGGAGCGGCATCATCGGCAGATTCCGGACCTGATTCGACGACTCAGTGAGATCCCCAGGGTCACTGTCTGTTGTGAACCTTCGGTTGATCAGAACGTTGGTGTGGTGTCATTTTTTATCTCGGGGATCGACCCACACGAGGTCGCGGTCATTCTGAGTCAGTCATTTGGAATTCAGTGCCGAGCAGGTCTGCACTGCGCTCCGCTGGCTCACCGCACTCTGGGTACCGAGTCTTCCGGGGGCACGATTCGCCTGAGTCCCGGTTTGTTTACCACAGACGAAGAAATCGATCAGGCCGTTGATGCCGTGTCGCAGATTGTTAGCGGATATTGAGTGGCCCGTGTGTGTGGTGTCCGTGAGAACATGACATCAACGACGTTTTATCTGTATTTGTACAGGTGAACCGCTCTGAGACGAGTCTGGTATAATGCCATCGTTCCACACCAAAAGCAGGAGGTTGGGACGCTGTTCAGGCAGGCCTTTGGCGGCGGAATGCAGTGGCTTCGGTTGAACCGTCTTCCGGCGATTGTGAAAAACGTGACGTCTGCTAAGCTGCGTCGTTTTCCCGAGTTCCACGGCTGTGATTGGGCCGTGCTATCGATGAGAAGACGGATGGATGTTGGATTCTGCTTCAGCCAGTGACGCTTGCCTGACGAGCAGTCCTGCACATCACCAGGCAGACTTGATCCTGGTGCTCGATTTTGGAGGACAGACGACGCAGCTGATCGCTCGCCGCGTTCGTGACCGGAATGTCTTTTGTCAAATTGTTCGGCACGATCTGACAGCCGAGCGAATTCAGGAGTTGCAGCCCAAAGGGCTCATCCTGTCAGGAGGCCCTTCCAGTGTCTACGACGATGGTGCGCCCGGGATCGATCCGGGAATCTTCGAGCTCGGCCTGCCGATTCTGGGGATCTGCTATGGAATGCAGATCAGCTGTCAGTTTTTGGGAGGCACGATCCTTGCAGCCGACTCACGTGAGTTCGGGCGTGCTCCCTGTCGGGTCGAGTCGGACAACACGTTATTTAAAAATATTCCGCAGACATTTACTGCGTGGATGAGTCATGGCGATCAGGTTGGAGAGCTTTCTGACGGGTTCGAGACAATTGCCAGTACCGAAACTTGTCCAAATGCAGCCGTGCGGCACGTCAGTCGCCCCGTCTATGGTTTGCAGTTTCATCCGGAAGTCACTCATACCGATTTTGGAGCGCAGCTCCTGGAAAATTTTGTCGTTGAGATCTGCGGCTGTCAGGGTTCCTGGCATATCAGTTCACTGATTGAACAGCAGTCGAAGATCATTCGTGAGCGTGTTGGTGAAGACAGAGTGATTTGCGGGCTATCCGGCGGGGTGGATTCGTCCGTCACGGCGGCGTTGATTGCCCGATCGATTGGTACTCAATTGTCCTGTATATTTGTGGACAACGGACTGCTGCGGAAAGGCGAACGAGAACAGGTTGTCCGTGAATTCACCAGTCACTTCCGTACCGATCTGCGTGTGGTAGACGCCCGGGAACGTTTCCTGACCGAACTAGCGGGTGTGACCGATCCCCAAACCAAACGGAAGATCATCGGGCGGGTGTTCATTGAGTGTTTTCGGGATGCGGCAAAGTCGATTCCAAATGCCAGGTATCTTGCTCAGGGAACTCTCTATCCGGATGTGATTGAAAGCGGTGCCAATCCGGACGGCCCGGCCGCGACAATCAAGGCTCACCACAATGTGGGCGGGCTGCCGGATGAACTGGGTTTTGAATTGATCGAACCGCTTCGGGATATGTTTAAGGATGAAGTTCGCCGCATGGGGCTGGAACTGGGGCTGCCGGAGAAACTTGTTTGGCGGCACCCCTTCCCCGGACCTGGTCTGGCTGTTCGCTGCCTGGGCGAAATTACCGAAGAACGACTGGAGATCGTGCGCGAGGCCGACACGATTCTGATTGAGGAACTGCACGCAGCAAATCTTTACCGGGAAATTCAGCAGGCGTTTGTTGTGTTGCTGCCGGTTCAGTCAGTGGGAGTCATGGGAGACGATCGTACTTACGAGAATGTGGCTGCGGTCAGAGCCGTTCAGACAGATGACTTTATGACGGCCGACTGGTTTGATTTTCCACACGACGTTCTGCAGCGAGTTTCAACACGTATTATCAATACGGTTCGCGGAATCAACCGAGTTGTTTACGATGTCAGCTCGAAGCCGCCTGCGACGATTGAGTGGGAATAGATCACAGTATCTCTGGCGGAAATATTTGGACATCCTGTGGAAAATATGCCGGCATCGTCGTTCTCTGCCGGGTCGTTAAAAAATAAGAAGAGCAGCCGAATGTCGGATTCCGAAAACGCCAATATTATTTCTGCCACCAGTGAAACGTTTCGGGCTGACGTTGTTGAAGCGTCAATGCAACTTCCTGTGGTTGCCGATTTTTGGGCGGACTGGTGCGCACCATGTCGTCAGTTGATGCCGATTCTGGAGAAGCTGGCAAACGAGTACGCCGGTCGGTTCCGACTGGTCAAAATCAATGTGGACGAGTGTCCGGAAATTGCCGGAGCCATTGGAGTGCAGTCGATTCCGCTCGTACTTGGGTTTATCGATGGTCAGCCGGCAACTCAGCTGCCAGGTGCACATGATGAAACGGCAGTTCGCAGCTGGCTGGACGGGTTCCTGCCGTCTCCGGCGGTTGAGGCATGGAATACAGGACTGGCTGCCGAAACCGAAGGTCGAATCGACGATGCTGAATCGGAGTTCCGCAAGGCTTTGGAACTCGACCCCGATAAGTCAGAATTTGCCATCGCTCTGGCCAGGGTTCTGCTGGCACAGGATCGCATTCAGGAATGTGCTGAAATTATTGAAAAGCTGGAATCTCGGGGGTTTCTTGAAGCTGATGCCGAAGCATTGAAAGATCAGCTGTCGATCAGGAGTCAGGTTGAAGATTCCGGAGGAACAACACGAGCCCGCGCGGAACTGGCCGCAGACCCCGAGAATTGCGAACTGCAGATCCGGCTTGCAGAGGCCCTGGGCGTCGACAAAAAATTTGAAGAGTCGTGTGAGATGTTACTGGAAGTCATTCGCAACAACTTCGGTGAACATCGGGATCAGGCGAAAGACGCCATGGTTGGAGTTTTGGCCATGATGGGGCCAAAATCCCAATTGGCGTCAAAATTTAGACGCCAGCTGTCAACCGCCTATTATTAAGCGAATGCTGTTGCTTTGGAATCGTACTTCAAGGCTGTTTCCTGCAGCCGAGGGGTGCTTTCACTGCCGGCTTATCTATCGGATGATTGCTGTCACACCACTGCGGTGGTTTCAGACGAAAACGTTGTCGCTGTCAGCGTGTGGAATCTTTTGATGTATCGTGTCGTTGTGCGCTCAACGACATGTTCGGGAGGTTCACTGTTCCCGTCCCAACACACCGACGATCTGTTCAATGCAGATATTTCCGTCATCGCCGGTCATTCCCAAACATTAATCGTGCCATAGTTGACGGTTCAGCGAGTCACTTTTATCTTCCATGTGCGGTCGAGAGGAAAAGACCCGGGAAAGATACATTTTGCGATCAATTTGGAGAATCACATGCTGACGGACAATGAAATCAAGGAACTTGTTAGTGATTATGGGCCGCGTGTAAATGAAGGCAGGACGATCAAGCAAATCATTGCTGACAATGAAATTTCCAAGCTGACCGGCGCCACCGTGCTGGAAGGAAAAGTGTCAGATTCGGTTTTTAGCGACAGTCTAAAAACAAAGGACGGGGTGCCCGTTCGTTTAATGTTTCGTGGGAACCGTATTTCCACGCACGACGTTAACCGAGGCGCCATTCCTTTCAAGGATCAGGTCTTAGCCCAAAATCATGACCACATGCTGAGTCTTGTGAAAGATACTCTGGGATCATCCCAGTTTGAGGTTGAGGGATTGCTGCCATCTTCAACGGTCATTCCCGCAGAAAATCTAAATCTGCTCATGGTTGAAAATGTAGTGCGCATGTACATGGCCGAAAGTTCGACATCTACTTCTTTGTATCAGCATTGGCTGAAAGCAAAAGAGGAGGGATTGTCCGAATTTGAATATGCCGGGCATGAAATTACTGTGAATTCACTCAGTCCGAATGGCAAACTCCCCTACCTCATGGACACTCCTTCAACCAAGGACAAAGTTGACCGAACCATCGATCCGGACTATTTAATTGAGAACGGAGTTTGCACTTTAGGCCAGTACCAGCATATTCGTAACGCCTCGATCATGGCTTTCGGTATCGTGTCACAATATTTGCGTGAAAAAGGCATGGTTTTGGTCGATACCAAAACAGAGCACGGCATCAACGTCGCTAACCAAACCGTTGCGGCAGATGAACTTTATACCATGGATTCGTCCCGTTTCTGGAAACTGAACGATGATGGTGCAGTGATTGAACGTGACGGCAAACCGGTTTCTTTCTCAAAAGAATTTGCCCGTGGCATGGTCAAGAACACAGACATGCAGTTTTCAGCAGAGCAAAGTAATGAAATTGCCGTTCGCTATATCGCTGGTTTGCAGCACTTGACCGGCAAAACGTTTGAACCGGATCTGCGTCCGCGTGATCAACGCATCATCGAGTCGACCAACTTGATTCTGGCAGCGTTGACGTAGAGCCACTCTGCAGACGCGGAAAAGACGCGGGGCGGCGACGCAGACAGGAAACTGCCGCCGCCCGAGACAGCGGACAGGGTATCCGATCCGACCGGTACAGGTACGTCGTTTATGTGGACCGCAACGAAGAGTCGTATGGTCACGAAGTTTGGTGAAGGAGCTGTGTTTGCTCATCGCACTCACCCCGAGACCCGGACCTGCAGGGCTTTGGTGTTTCGACAGGCCGGTGTTTGCGGCAGTGATTATTCTTGCCCTGGAGAAGCACTTTGCATAGAAGGAATTTCCATGAATCAAACACGCGGCAACCACGAATGAAGGCCAGCCATGATTCGTGTCGAGGGCTTAAACTATATCTGCCGCAGTGCGGCGTCTCCGCCCGTGCGGGAACTTTCATTCGATGTTAAGCAACCAGAAGCGTTTGGCTTTCTCGGTCACCGCGGCGCCGGAAAAACGACCATAAAAAATATCCTGATCGGTTTTATTAAAGCCTGGCAAGGTCGGGTTCAAATCCTGGACAGGCTGCCCGCAGAATGGAATGTCGATTTGTACAGGTCGATCGACGGTAGTTTCGATACTCTCAGTCAGTATCTTAAGTTGTCCGTCCGGGAAAACCTGGAGTATTTTCGCTCGCTCGACCACGGCAATGCGGAAGAAGTTTTGTCGATCGTGAGTCTCGATCCTGTGCCTTCGGTGCCCGTCCGCAGACTGAAACCTAGTATTTTTTGTGTGGCAACCAGAGATCGGGACAGGAACGGGGTATTGGTTAAATGGGTGTAATTCAATTTGACGTGGAGTACCCGGATTACCTGCCTCGATATGGCCTGAACCATGCCGATTTTGTGATGTTCGACGGAAGAGTCATTGCTTCCGATACTGTGTTAAATGACGGTCGCCTGCAGTGCCATCGTGTTCATCCGGAAAGCAGCCAACTGCGATTGCTGTATCAGCCGCATGAAAACGGGGCCCCTGTTGTTACGCATACGACCAGCCTGCGTGAATCCGATGAGATTTATCGACTCGAAGTGGAACTGGCCAGAGGTGAACTGTCCCGCCTTCGCAATTTTCACGGAGCATGGACCGGATCCGGTCTGCAGGTGTCCACTCTGCTGGAAGAACTCATAAAAAAATCGCAGCAGATGTTCTTTCGTTCATCGATGCATGGTGCCACCGCAGCAGAAGCGATTCAGTCTCTGTTGGTCACACGCGACGCTATCGGCGAACTGTGTCGTCTGTACACGAACCAGCGGTTGACATTTCGTCGTCAGCGAGCATCGCACTTTCCCATGCTTTTAGGGTGTGTTTTGCGCGATGTGCCGTTGTTTGCGGACAGGTTCCTGGAAGTATTCTCTGCCGTTACACTGCCGGCGAACTGGGCTGATCTTGAGCCGGAAGACGGTCGCTATGAGTGGGACCAGTTCGATGCACTCGTGGACTGGGCTACGGAAAATAAACTGTTCATTCAGGGTGGACCACTGATTGACCTGGTTCACGACAGTTTCCCTAAATGGATGATGTCATGGCGCGGTGATATCATCAATCTTCAGAGTTTTGCAGCTGATTTCGTGGAGACGGTCGTCGGACGTTATGTGGGTCGCATTCGACACTGGGAGGTTCTTTGTGGAGCGAATTGTGGAGGAACTGCGGGGCTGACCGAGCAACAGCGGCTGAACCTTGTGATCCGGACCGTGGAAGCAGCTCGTCAGGTTGACGGACAAATTCAGATGAGTCTCCGGGTGATTCAGCCATGGGGTGAGTATTTGAGCGACAGTGGAAACCGACTCACCCCCATTCAGTTTATTGACACGCTGCGTCGGACCGGTGTCCCCATAGCCGAAGTCAATCTGGAAATTCGTTTCGGCACCGGTGCACTGCAGAGCCTTCCTCGCGATCTGCTGGGGCTTTCGCAGCTGCTGGATCACTGGTCACTACTGCAGATTCCGCTGAATATTGTACTGAGTCTGCCAACGTTTTTTCCGGAAGCTCGGCGCACTTCCGAGATCGACACCGTTCAGGCTCAGTGGCTGCGACAGACCATGTTGATGTGTTTGGCGAAAGAACGAGTTGCAGGACTGTACTGTGGAAGCTGGCAGGATGACGAGACACAGGTGGGACTCATCAGTGAGGATGCCGCGCTGCATCCGGCATGGCAACAGCTCAGGGACCTGGAAAGTGACTGCTGGGCGAATGACTAACGGTTTGAATGGATTACGGAAACTCAGGCTCGCGGCAGCTCACCACCGCAAAGACTCAAAAGCAGCGATGATCCAATTTGGCTCAACTTCGCTGGTGTCGAGGCACGGGATCGGTTGCGACGTGACTTTCAGTGTTTGTTTTCTGTGAACGTCACAGGATGTCAGAACGGTCTGCGTCGTTTGCAAAACAGCACTCGTATCACATGCCTCAGCGGGCTGTCTTGGTGAAGCAGTAAAAAGCCCCACACCCGAATCGATTCAGCCATTGTGCGCAGTGAGCCGCCTCTGTCCCGGTCTGAATGGTTCTTCGTAGTCGTCATTCTGTCGGCAAAGCAAATGGATCGGTCACCATTGGTTTTTCGATCTTGCCCGATCGGATGAGACTTACAGGAATTCGTCGCCGGACGACTTGACCATCTTCGATGATTCGAATCTTCTGGATATTTCGCTTAAATTTTCGTGCGGAAATACCTGTGGTCTTGCGCCCGTTTCCGCCCAGATACTTGGGTTTTCCACGCTGGCTAAGCCTGTTGCCTCGTCCCGGCTTCAGATCACCGTATAACTCAAGCTGCTTTGCTCGTTTGATTCGCTTGTTTTTTTTGAGTGTGCTCATGACCTAAGCTCTGTTCCAGTCAGCAGTTGTCGCAGCAGATGGGCACGGGACCGGCAGGCAGTGTCCACAATTCCCCCACAGTACTGATAATGCGGATAAGTTTCAATTCAGTTTGCCGTGTTGTCGGTTGCAGTGATCGGCCGTTCGTTCGAACTCATCATGGATGGACACTCAGGGCAGCAGGGACGAGGCAGAAGGGGGTTTCAACATCGGCACTCACAACCAGCAGCAGTTCCAGGGGCTTGTCTGAGAGGATCGTTGGACATCCTGTCGGTCGTCATTCATTATGTTCGGGAATATAGGAGCCCCGCTGATCTTTGATTCTTCCTGTTCCTGAAAACCGAGTGATTAAATGAAAATAACAATTTTATGCGTATCCCTGATTCTGTCAGGAGTCTCAGGTGTACACAGTCAGGTTCGTGGCCAATCGACGGAAATACTGGATGTTGAGCATGCGGATGCGGACTTTGCGGTCCAGGGTGAGTACTCGGGCACGATCGAAGTCAATGGCAATGATGTGAAACTTGGTGTTCAGGTGATTGCAGATGGTGACGGGAAATTCCGTTCGGTTGGATATTCAGGTGGTCTTCCGGGCGATGGATGGAACGGGCTGGATGAAACCAAATTCCCAGGATCCGGGGAAATTATTGATGGTGTGTGTTTCCTCAAATCGAATAGTGGAGCACAGAGCGGCGAGATCAGGGACGGCATTCTGACGTTGTCGGCAGGTGGAAACGAACTGGGGGAACTGAACAAGGTAAAGAGGAAGAGCCCCACACTGGGTGCGGAAGCTCCCAATGGTGCTGTTGTCCTGTTTGACGGATCCAATGCCGACAACTTTGTTGAGGAGGACCTTCTGGACGACAATCTGTTGAAACAGGGAGCTACCAGCAGACAGAAATTCGGCAGCTACAAACTGCACCTGGAATTCATGCTGTCTTACTCGCCGAAAGCACGGGGCCAGCGTCGCTCTAACAGCGGGTGCTATCACCAGGGGCGCTATGAAGTCCAGATTCTGGACTCATTCGGACTGGAAGGCGTCGATCACGAATGTGGTGGGATCTATAAGATTGCCTCACCGGCCGTTAACATGTGCCTTCCGCCACTGTCATGGCAGACGTATGACGTGGAATTTCAGAAGGCTGTCTACGATCAGGCAGGCCGAAAGACCCAAAATGCCCGGATCACGGTTCTGCATAATGGTGTCAAGATTCATGACGCACAGGAACTCGGTCACGCTACCACAGCATATATAGTCTCCGAAGGTCCGGAGGATGGTCCGATCTATCTGCAGGATCACAGTAATCAGGTTCGATTTCGGAACATCTGGGTGCAGCCGGTTCCGTAAACGAGTGGCGACAGTGTGACACTGTGTTGCGGACGACACTGTGTTCATGTTCAGGAAGCGTCACGTTTGGTAAGTGACCTGAAATTTGCCATCGTCGTTCTGATCTGGTCCTGGTTTCTGTGGAATACGATTGAATCGGTGTCGGCTGATAACGCTTAGACACGTGCGTTCGTGGCCACGGACCATCCGGCGCCCCGCGAAGCCGGTCTGGAGATTCTTCGACAGGGTGGAAGCGTGGTGGATGCCGCGATCGCTTCGTCGTTTGCTCTGTCGGTGTGTCGCCCGGGCAGCTGCGGGATTGATGGCGGAGGTTTCATGCTTATCCGGGATGCCCGGACACAGGAAGCTGTCGCGCCGGATGATCGGGAGACGGCTCCTGTTGCGGCCACACGTGATATGTTCAAAACACAAACGGGGCCGGAACCTGACAGTGTTCGGGACGGTCGCGCTGTTTTTGCCAATGGTGCTTCCGGCGGTCCGCGAATTATTTCAGCGACAGTTACAGGTGACACTGAACCATTTTGTATTCGGCATGTTACCCTCCCAGGCAGTGGCTGCACGAAGGTTTCATCATCAGTGGTTTCCGAATGTACTCCGTATGGAATCAGGAATTCCTCGGGCGGTTCATCAATTGTTGAGGCACGAGGGGCACCAGGTGGACTGGATTTCTGCGGCGGGTATCAAGCAGTCCGTCTCTCTCCGAGCCGATGATCTGCCAGGCGCCGCTGACTTACGAAAATATGGCGGGGCAACCGGATTTTAGCCTGGATCGGATATTCAGCCTGCGGGTTTGAGAATTCGTGAGACGGCATGCGGTTGTGATGTGAATTCTGCCGCAGGACGGTCCGTACGGATGCCATCTACAACGGAGTGCGCCAGCTGATGTAAGCGAAATGATCGATGTTTTCAGTGGCTCTGTTGATCCTTGTTCGGACCGTACCATCCTGCTCAGATCCGTTACGCGGTTCGAGGTACAGGATGACTCCGTTGGATACCCACGACAGAATCTCACGATTCCAGCATTCAATGCCATACGATGGTGCGGGGTCAAACACCATCAATTCCCGATCATTTCGGGAACTCAGAACAAGTACGGAATGTCCCCTGCTGCCGTGAAAACCATGATCTTTGGCGTTCTCGATCAGATCCGGATCAATATTGATCGACAGTAGAGCCGGAGACCCGTCAAGGTTCATTATCGCATCACGGCTAAAAGGCAGGGCCATTACATCCCAGGATGTTTCCTGAGTCATTAATTTAAGCCCGCGATACAAACCCATCCAGTGCGTGCCCTTCCTGGTGAGACACAGTCGGGCCATTTCAGCTTCCGATGCTGCAATCCCGTGAAGTCTCAGCAGGGATGCAGCGACGGCAGGGGAGCATGTGTAGGGAGTCGACTGAGAAATCAAAAGACTGTCGGGAGCTGCGGGTGCGCAACGAGGAGCCTGTCCAACAATCGGAGCAACGATCGAGTAACTTGCCAGCAGGAGAGTGAGTGACCCAAGGAACAAACGCCGAGTCCGACTGATTTCTGTGGCAGACCAATACATCCCTGTAAAAAAACTGGCGATCATCGGAAGCCAGTTGGCCAGTACGATCAGCGCTGCGTGCGGGAGTATTAAAGTGACAAGAGACTGGTTCCAGATGAAAGACAAATAAAGCGTTGACGCTGTCACAACCACGATCTGAGCGACGAGCCGCGATCTGTTCGATGCGAATTGTCCGAGCCTTCGTCCCGTGATCATCGCCCACAGAGAAGTGAGAGTCATCAGCACGAGGGCCAAAAAGAGATCCATCGTGGTATCTCCCCGGATGGTTCACCCCTACGAGACCCATTTTTTAAGTCATGTTCTCGGATCGTCGGGTTGAAAGAACTTTGGTTCGTTGTTTGCCGCGCTTCTGCAGAGAAAAGAAAATCACTGCCTTATTATAATTTCGTCCTTCTCAGATATGGTTGGCAGTGGTTCCTGGCATTGCGAGACCTTGGGAGGTGGTCTAACCCGGTGACAGTCTGAGTACCGGCAGAAATCGCTGGTTGGACAGCCAGGCAAGGGGCGGTCCTGTCCATAAGACGATCCTCGTTGACTGTCTTGGTTTCTCAGATTCAGAGTCCGGATTTTGAGATTAACGGGCATGCTGTGCTGCGTTGAACCGGGCCTGAGCACGTTTTTCTGTTCGGATTGCCTGAGATTCTCGAGGGGCAAACGCAGTTGACGTCATAAGTTGTTTCGTGCAAACGGCTCGGCGCCGTTCGGATGTCATCCGAGAGTCGAATTCCAAACTCAACATGACTCTAAAAGCAAATGGTTGTGTTACGAATTGATATTGGCCGTGGTCAAAAGCCATGCACAGTCTGTGTCGTTTGAAGTGAATGTGAAAGATACGTACCGTACGTGGGGGCTGGGATGAGTAGTCGCATGAGAGGTGTGCGCAGTGTGCGTCAGTTGTGATCGATTGCTTAATTCAAGCAGTCTGATGGTTTGTATCGTCCGATGAATAAAACGGAGCAATGACAGATGGGAGTTCACATGTTCGGGCGATACGACCGAAAACACTTCAGTTTTACCCTGATAGCGCTCGTCGCGGTTTGGGGCGCAGCGAATGGAACTGTCAATGCGTTAGAATTGCTTACGCCGCCTCAGGAATTTCAGTCCCGGTCGCTGGGAAAGACTGTGCCGGAGGCCACGGCTGAAAAACTTTCGGCTGCTCTCTTCGGACTTTACAATCTGGATCAGGGAGTCGATGAACGTGTGGCTGCAGGGGAACAGGTTCGAGCCATGCTTCGTGATGATGCTCTGCGGGACCTTCGATCGTCGGTAGGGCGTCGAGTGAATTTGATTCTCGCCGGACTTCATGCAGAAGCCATTGAGTCGCTTTCAACACAGGAAGTTGATGCCATCAAATTGATCGTGGCGGCCGCCAATCGATTTGAAGAGACGTCGGATGTGTCGGATGCGGCCGCTGTACGGACCGCATGGCAGCAATTGAGATCCAACACCACGGTGATGGAAATCCTGCGCCCGGTGTTTATGACACACTATTTTAATCACAATGTGCATGTGACTCTGTCGGAACCAATACTGTCTCGTTTTGTCAGTGACTATCGCACGCGCAACGGATCTATTGCCGAGTGCATTCTGGGAGCCTGGGTAACCGGGTCTCAGGAGACCAATGCCAGTGTTTCTGCAGATATCAGGCGTTCAACAGGCAAAGGTCATTTTTTGCTGACGTTGAATGGCCAAACATCGTCGAATACACGGGGGAGAAGAAAGCCGGCGACGATTTTTACTCGTGGAAATCACACATTCCGGATCGACGCCCCGGTTTATTTTGACGGCGAGTCTCTCCGCAGCGGAGAGGCCAAAATTGACGTAAATACAAACAATCGTACGGTTGGTGTAAAAACCGATTATGACGGATGGCCGATTGTGGGCTCGTTAGTGCGCAAGATCGCTCGACAGAAAGCTCAGGAAAAGCGTGGTCAGTCAGAATTCATTGCTGCGCGGAAAATTGCGAATCAGGCATTGCCGGAATTCAACAGCGAAATCAATGAACGATTTGCCGAAGCCAATTCCTCTATCCAGGACGAGCTGTTTGCCGGACTTCGTGCCAAAGGGGTTGGACCGGATTCGATTTCATCGCGGTCCAGCGAGTCACATCTTGCCGTCAGTTCCCGGATGATGGGGATGGCTCGCCTGGGAGGAACCGGTCAGCCTTTCGCTCCGTTGCCTGAACGCGGTGTTGCTATTCAGGTGCATGAAACGGCGGTCAACAATCTGATTGACGGGTTGGAACTGGGTGGGCGTGCAATTCGTGAAGATGAGTTCATGGAGGTGCTGTCCGGATCACTCAGTGAGTTACTCCGGCGAGACATCAAACTTGACGACACAGACGCAGTTTCTGAAGTTTCTGATGATGACTCTCGGGCAACATTTGTTTTTGACGAAGAAAACCCGGTCCGTGTTCGGATCGATAAGGACGAGGTCGTATTGGTGCTGCAGATCAGGATCGAGCAGGAAGGAAAAGAAACTCTTCCGAAACACAGAATCGAAGTTCCGATTGGACTGAGAATTGAGGATTCCGATATCGTTCTGCTGCCTCCGGAAAAACTGACCGACATACGTACAACTGCTATGGAACGCGTCAGTGCAATCCGCAGAGCCGGAACTGCCAATCAGATTCGACGAATTATCAGAGCAAGACTGCCCGAACGAAGACTGGACGGTGGAGTCGATATTGAGGCATCGGGCAACAAGACAATTCGTCTCCAGACGATCGCTCTCAGCAGTCAGGACGGCTGGCTGTATATTGAGTTGCAATAGGTGACCGGAAAACGTTTTCTGACTGTGTGGAAGCCTGGTTTTGCTGAACAGCCGAGTTTCCTGCGGATGCCCATTTGGGGAGACCTGCTGTGTCGGACTGCCTGAAGGACTGCTTCGGCCTGGTGACGGGTAGCACTCGGGGAATCGGAGCGTCGATGGCGGAGGCGATGGAAACAGCAGGCGCTGCTGTCGTACGTCATGGTCTGCCGGAAGATTCGGAAGGGGAACCGGACGTTTCACGCGACATCCTTCTCAGCGACCTGAGTACCCGTCTGCCGGATTCCGCCCGCAGTCTTGCGGCAGCCGCTTTAACCCGGGAGCCTCGCACGAATCTGCTCGTCTGCAATGCGGGGACTTACATCGACCGTCCGTTTCTGGACATGTCATTTGATGCGTTTGAGGCAACCATGCGTCTCAACGTGGCAAGTCAGTTTGTCCTGGTCCAGGAGTTTGCCCGCCACTGGGTCAGGCACAACATTGCCGGACGAGTTGTCCTCACCGGTTCAATCAACGGACGGCTTTCCGAGCCGGTCCATGTGGCCTATGACACCTCGAAGGGTGCGATCGAGGCAATGGTGCGATCGATGAGTGTTTCGCTGGCTCCTCATGGCATACGAGTCAACGGAGTTGCACCAGGTCTGATCCACACGCCTCTGACGGCCCCGGTACTGGATCAGAATGCAAATCGTCGGTGGATGGAATTACATACGCCCAACGGAATTGTTCCTGGACCGGACTCATGTGCGGGTGCCGTTGTTTTTCTTCTGAGTGACGCGGCCTGTCATGTCCATGGACAAATGCTGTTTGTGGACGGCGGGATGAGCATCTGGCAGCAGCCTGATCCTCCGGACAGCTGGTAAACGCTGACCGGGCTCGATTGTGTCAGTGGATAACGTCACTACAGTTTTCTTAATCGGTAAACTTTTAGTGAGGAGAGCTTCTGGCATTGCGGGTAGAATGAACGCGGATTGGTGTTCGAATGGCTGTTTGTGCCGAATCTCAGGTTGACATCCCGGTTGTTTTGCCGAAGCAGAAACCACAGGACGGCCTGATCACGTTTCGCCGAACGCTGTTTGGCAGTGAAACAGGGGGGCTTCGAGTCGCAGAAGGGATTTCATGATGCGATCTCTAAATCGATTGGTATTGGTTGTTTTCGTTGTTGCAACATTTGCCGGGTGCAGCACCACAGGTACGTCTCAACCAGGTCGCAGGACCACGGAAGTTTCGTCTCCTCATCGTGATCAGGGAGCTTCAGAGAACAGAACCTCACCGGATTTTTCCTCTCCCCCCCCACCGGTTCCGGCAGCTTATGGGGTATCTCACTCGAAACGTACCTGATTTCGCTTCAGTACCGGCAAAAGCAGAGGTCGCAAACGTGGATGGGCCGGCTCCGTTTCCCGATCATCAACGTCACAGGGGGAAACTCAGTCGATGATCAAAACCACGCAACTGATGTTGTCTCTGGACCCTCCGTCAAGCGCTGCGTCCACGATTGCGGCGGCGACTTCCTGTGGATCGTCGGATGAGTTGAGCAGGGGTTGAATGGCAGCGTCTTTGATTCCGTCGTTTACGCCGTCACTGCACAACAGAAAACGGTCACCGGACTTCGGTGTAATCTGCCGTGCATCTGTTCCCGCGGCGCCGTCTTTCGTGCCAAGGTATCGATACAGAACATTCCTGTAACGATGAGTTGCAGCCTCTTCCGGAGTAATCGTGCCCGCGTCAAGCAGTGCCTGAGTCAGTGAATGATCAGTCGTTTCCTGACTCAGTTTGCCTCCGTGCAGTCGGTAGACACGACTGTCTCCCACGCCGCCAACGTAAAACTGACCGCCTGCACAAATCACAAACACCACTGTGGTTCCCATGTTGCGTACGGACGGGTCGAGTTCACTAAGCGCCATAATTTCTGAGTTGGCGAAGTCGACGGCTGCGTCGATTGACTCTATGACCCCACTCGATTTCCCAGGCTTCTCAAAGTTCAGCCTGTTCTCCAGCTCCCGGGGAATCAGTTCGATTGCCAGCTGACTGGCCTTTTCACCTGCGTTCTGTCCACCCATGCCGTCAGCAACAATGAAGTATCTCGACAGCTCGTTCACAATGAGGTTGTCTTCATTATTCTCACGGTAGTTGCCGGTGATACTGACATGTCCGGACCGAATAGAAACCATGCGAGTGCCTGTAAAGCGACCTGAGTCGAGAAGTGATCTGTCGAAACCAAACAGTACTGATCTGCTTCTTATTCTTATGTGGTGCGAGCAGTTGCACACGTTACCTATGGGTTGCCAGGTTGTTGTCCGCAAAGCGTACCAAATACGTCGGTCAGCCCAAGAGTTGTTGAACAAATCAGCATCTCACCGGCATCGAATCCGGCAGACGTACCAAACAAGCGGTTTTGGCTTTCCACAAGTCGAAACACCCGCTCTTTCTCGGGCGGAAACTGAGTTTTGTAACAACGGATTGCTTCAAGTTTGATTTCCAGTGTGTCCGAAATGTCTGACACAAAACGGCCACCACCATCCGGAAGGCTGAAATTCTGTAATCCCAAAGGGTACCAAACCTGCCGCTGAATTCGATGAACCGGCAGGTGTTCAAAGGTTTCATCCCATTTGGTCAGTCGTGAATAGAATACGGCGGCATCCGTTATCTGCATGGCCTGCCAGTGATCCGGAGACGCCATCGGAGTCCTGTCTGCAATCCCCAAAACAAGTCGGGGGCGGAATCGACGAAACACCTTTGCCAGTTCCACGCGACTTTCGAATGAATCAAACAGTCGCCGATTAGGGAGCGGCAGAATTTCCCGCATCTGGACGCCCAGTACCTTTGCGGCGGTGGCGGCTTCCTGAAGCCGGACTTCGGGGCCCGGACTAAGTGGAGTTGGTTCGCCGTCCGTGAGGTCCACGATTCCCACACGCAGTCCCTGCCTGACCATTCGGGCCAGTGTACCTCCACAGGCAATCTCCACGTCGTCGGGATGAGCACCAACGGCGATCACATCCAGCGGGGCAGGCAAATCGTGTGTGGCGTCTGCCGTCATCGTGTTTTCCCTGCAGCATCCGGGTCGTGAGTGGGAAGGATTATCATCGCGGAGCGACCAGAAGGATGCAAACGGAGGCAAAATACGTGTTTTGTTTCATCACGCCGGGTTCGGCGAAATCCGCTGAAACCTCGCCATCCCGAATGTCGGAAACCGCCGCTTGTGACTGCAGATTCGGCAGCTTCTGCGGTTGTTGGCCGTGTGGCCGGGTTGTACTTCATGGAATCGGACTCGCGACCGCCTGTTTGATTCAAATGAGTGTTTGTGCGTACGTCCGCGGGATTTATAAGCCGTGTCCTTCCCGGTTTGATTTGTGTTCCGTTCACGATCACGATTCGAACTGAATTCGACTGATCCCAGGTATCTGAGTCCCCCTCCATGCTCTGTCGATTCCTGACTGCCGTTACCGTTCCGGTTCTGTTGTGCACTTCCGGATGTGCCCTTCCGCAGCTGTATGTACCTGCTGAGGAGCTGGCAATGTGTCAACTCAAATCCCATGAACTGTTTGCACAAACGCAGGAATTGCAGGCTGCTCATGCAGATGCCCGCCAAACGATTGCCGGACTGCACATGGAACAACAGACATTGAGTCAAAGACTGGCTGAGGCTCAGGGCCAAATCAGCACTGCCAATGATCGTGTGGAGAATCTGCTGACGGAAAGATCCGAACTCATTGATCGATACTCGAATTCTATGCAGTTGCCGATTGACGAACCGATTCTCACAGAATTTACCAGTGAGATTACTGGATTTGAGTTTGACCCGGTCACCGGACTCTACAAGTTTCACAGCGATATTCAGTTTGACCTTGGTAAAGCAATTCTGCGTCCGGAAATGACGCCTGTGCTGAATGAGTTTGTGGCCGCCGTGAACAGTTCTAACGCCGAAGGTAATCGAATTCTGATTGTGGGACATACTGATGACTTGCGCATCGCACGGGGGGCGACTGCCGCCAGGCATGCCACCAACTGGCATTTGTCAACAAACCGGGCAGATGCCGTCATCGTGCAGCTGATTGGTCTGGGAGTCGATGAACAACGTATGGCTGCGATGGGGTACAGTAAGTTCCAGCCACTGGAAGCATCGACTGATGATCCTGCAAGACAGCGGAATCGACGGGTCGAACTGTATCTGGTACCTTCGGGAGGCCAGGTTGCTCAGTGGGATCCCGTCAGAGCACTTCATTAGAGCGATGGTTGCTGAGCTGTCATAATACACTGAACCGGGCGGGATGTTCCGGTTTCGGCACTCGTATAGCGACAGAACTGTCACCAACGATACTTGTGTCCTGCTGCTAGTTTTTCAGGGGTGCCGGGCCTGGGTTGTCAGTTTCGGAAACAGACTCCACGGCCGCGGCGAGTTGCAGTAGCCGCAATTCGTTAAACAACGGGGCCTGAAACTGAATCGCCAGCGGCAGGCCTGAGTCAGAAACACCTGTCGGGACCGAGATTCCCGGAATACCTGCCAGGTTAGCACTGATGGTATAGATATCGTTCAGGTACATGGCCAGCGGATTGTCCGCTTTATCTCCAATCGGAAATGCCGGCGTTGGACTGACTGGCCCGGCAATGACGTCAACCTCTTCAAATGCCCGATCAAAGTCTTCACGAATGCAGCGGCGGACTCTGAGTGCCCTGAGATAGTATGCGTCGTAGTACCCGGCGGACAATGCGTACGTGCCGAGCATAATTCTGCGTTTGACTTCCGGACCAAACCCTTCGCCTCTGCTGCGACAATAGAGGTCAGTCAGATCGTCGAACTGGTCGGGTCGATGCCCGTAGTGAATTCCGTCGTAGCGCGCCAGGTTACTGGATGCTTCACTTGGTGCGATAAGATAATAAGTGGCAATACTGTACCTGGCGTGTGGTAATGTGACTTTTCGAACGGTGGCGCCCATTTCCTTCAACGCTTCAATCGTTGATGTTACGGATGTTGCGACGTCGGAATTCAGCCCCTGTCCAAAATGTTCGTCGACAATCCCGATCCGCATACCGTGGATTGCTTTCTCAAATTGTTCCGAATACGCAGGGGTTTCACGCTTTAGTGATGTCGAATCCCGGGTGTCATGTCCGGCGATTACCTGCAGCAGCAGGGACGCCCCGGCGGCGTCACGGGCGAAAGGTCCGATCTGATCCAGTGAACTGGCAAAAGCCACCAGGCCGAAACGGGAGACTCGGCCGTATGTTGGTTTTAGCCCGATACAGCCGCAGAATGCTGCGGGCTGGCGGATGGAACCACCTGTGTCTGATCCGAGTGAAAGCGGAACCATTCCCGATGCCACAGCCACCGCGGAACCACCACTGGAGCCTCCGGCGCTGTGATCGGGATTTGACGGATTTCGCGACGGACCATAGATCGACGTTTCTGTCGATGAGCCCATGGCAAATTCATCCATGTTGGTCGTACCGACAATGATGCCGTCTTCAGCTTCAATTCGTTCGACCACATGGGCATTATAGGGAGGTTGATAGTTTTTTAGCATTCGGCTGCCGCAGGTTGTGGGCTTCCCCTGACGGCACATGTTGTCTTTGATACCCAGTGGCAACCCCCCCAGCAGTCCCAGTTGCGCGCCGGTAGCGCGCCGTCTGTCAATTTGATCAGCGCGGTCGAGAGCGTGTTGCTCATCGACACTGACAAAGGCATTCAATTCCGGATTTTGCAGCCGGATCTGCTCCAGACACGATTCCACCAGACGACGAGACGTCAGATTGCCGCTTTCAAGGCTGTTCAGTAGCTCGGTTGTCGAAACGCACAAAACAGGATTTTTGACCATGGGGTTAATGTCCGTCACGTCTGAACGGCTGGTTCAGGCGTCTTTCTGGTCAAGGATCTGCGGGACGATAAAGAACCGACCATCTGTGTGTGGGGCGTTTGCCAGGGCTGCTTTGCTTGACAGCGAATCGCTCTGAATATCCTCCCGAAAGACGTTGCTGGCATCCACAGCGTGGGGCATCGGGTCTGTTTTCTCCAGATCCAGTTCTTCCAGCGTTTCCACGTAACTCAGAATCTCAGTCAGCTGCCTGCCGAACCGGCTGATTTCCTGATCAGTTAGCGAAAGTCTGGCCAGTGAGGCAACTTTAAGGACTTCGTCGCGTTCCATTGATCTGTTTTCTGTGAGAAGCTGGAGGTTGCGGTCTGCCAGACCGTGTTGACTGTTTCCAGCCGGCCTGGGCAGGCAGATTGAGGGTTAAACCGGATTACAGAAACAAAACACCGTTCCGCAGACCAGTGATCCGGCAGGCGACACCCCTGTCAACTCATGGACCTCTTTGTAATGAAGGGTTGCGTTTATGCCACAAGTCTTGTCGTCTCCGTCTTTGATTTCAAGCAACTGCGGTCCGGACCGGTGCGCATTTCAAACCTCACCACATGCCGGTTCAAAGACATTGTCTGTGCAATGGTTGGGAATCCGCAGCGAAATCGAAAACCCTTCTGCACCCTGCCCCGGTATCTCTGGTAGGATTCCGCACCTCTACGACCGACCTGAGTCGCTGCCCGGGACACTCTCGGAGCTAACCCCCCCCTGCACCTCAACGACATTCATCGACATGTCCGTTTCTTCAGAGTCATCCGTGCCTGCACATTCATCGACAACTCGTCGGGATGACATTCGAAATATCGCAATCATTGCACACGTGGACCACGGTAAGACTTCACTCGTCGACTGTCTGATCCATCAAAGTGGCATGTTTCGCGATAACCAAAAGCAGCAGGAATGTATTCTGGATTCGAATGAACTCGAGCGCGAACGCGGCATCACTATTCTGTCCAAGAATATTGCAATGATGTACGAAGGTGTACGGGTCAATATTATCGATACACCGGGACATGCTGACTTTGGCGGTGAGGTTGAGCGTGTGCTTCAGATGGCAGACGGGGCACTGCTGCTTGTCGATGCCTTTGAGGGCCCGCGTCCTCAAACCCGCTATGTACTGGGGAAGGCTCTGGAGCGTGGCCTGCAGCTAATGGTGGTCATCAACAAAATAGACCGTCCCGACTGCCGTCCTGAAGAAGTACTTTCAGAAACCTTTGATCTGCTGGTTGAATTGGGTGCGGATGACGAAACCCTTGATTTTCCCTATATCTTTACCAGCGCGCGGGATGGTTACGCCGTACTCGATCCTGCAAAACGCGATGGCGACATTCGTCCATTACTGGATATGGTTCTGGAGAAGATTCCGGGGCCGATTGTGCGGCCTGATGATGACTTTCAGCTGATGGTAACGTCGCTGGACTGGTCGGAATACGTTGGCAGAATCGCCACCGGACGTATTGTTGCCGGTACAGTCCGCACCGGTCAGCAGATCGCACTCATTCGGGCTGATGGTTCCTCTGAAACGTCCAAACTTGACCAGGTACAGCTATTCAACAATCTTGGTCGCGCAGATGCCGACTGTGCTTCAGCCGGGGACATCGTGGCCCTGATCGGACTGCCGGACCCGGACATTGGCGATACGGTTGCTCATCCTGACAATCCGGTTGCTCTCAGTCGTATAGAGGTTGACAAGCCAACTCTGGCGATGACGTTCACCATCAACAGTTCGCCTCTGGCGGGTCAGCACGGTAAGTATGTGACCAGCCGTAATCTGCGGGAACGGCTTCAGCGTGAACTGCGGTCCAATGTTGCGCTCAGAATAGAAGAAACCGGCGACAAGGATTCGTTTCGTGTTTCCGGACGAGGTGTTCTGCATCTGTCCGTACTCATTGAGACAATGCGACGCGAAGGCTATGAACTGTCCGTTGGTAAACCGGAGGTAATTGTTCGGGAAATCGACGGCAAAAAGTGTGAGCCGTGGGAGTCGCTGGTCATTGATGTGCCGACCGGCGACGTGGGACCCGTCATGGAACTGGTTGGCGGACGTCGCGGGCAGGCGGTCGAAATGAGCGCCACCGGAACCGGGTTGACTCATCTGGAGTTTCTGATTCCGGCGCGGGGCCTGATTGGTCTTAGAACGCGTCTGTTGAATGCGACACGTGGTGAAGCAGTCATCCATCACCGGTTTCATGACTATCGGCCGGTCGACGGTGAAATTCCGGGTCGACAAAACGGAGTGCTGGTTTCGCAGTTGTCGGGTACAGCTGTCGGTTATGCGCTTTGGAAACTTCAGGAACGCGCGGAGATGTTTGTCAATCCTGGCGACGACGTTTATGAGGGGATGATTGTTGGGGAAAACAGTCGGGACAATGACATGGTTGTCAATCCTGTACGTGAAAAAAAACTGACCAACGTGCGGTCATCGGGAGCGGACGATGCGATTGTCCTCAAGCCTCCACGGGTGTTGTCTCTCGAAGCTGCGCTGGAATACATCGAATGGGATGAATATGTGGAAGTCACACCGCAGGTGATTCGACTCCGCAAAATTCGCTTAACCGAAAATGCACGCAAACGGCATCGGAGAGCATAGCGATCTTGTGCTGGCCGTGGTCATGACACGAAACCGGAAAGATTCGTTTGCGGTCTGGTGAGTTGCTGCAGACGGATACAAATATCGGCAGTCGATTCTCAGTCTGCTTGCTCTATTCTCTTTCCACGAGTACCAGCGGGGCGACTTCACCTGACTTTCGGACACGTCCATAAACGGTTTCGTTCATTGTGTGCAGCCCCATCACAGCTCGTGGTCCTTGTCCGGCACGCAGACTTCGGTAAATCAACAACTGGTGCTTACCGATCCTTACCCGAAATCCCGCAGCATTTCGTCCGTGCAGAACGGTCCGGGCTTCGGTCACCGTCAGCCGGTTCCAGTCAGCGTCGTACGCCTGGCGTTCCGGATGCCAGTCCAGAATCAGTGGCATGGAGGTGCCACCGAGATCCTCAGCTTCAGACGTCAGCAATCCATCTGCCGCTTCGAAGTGACCAGACGCGTGCCGGATTCGGTCGTCTTCCAGCCAGGCCGGGATCACCCGGGTTGAGACACAGTCGGCATGCAGTGCGATCTCCCGGGTGATTGAATTTGTCACGGCAAGCGGACTGGAAGCCAGGTGCAGCTGATTCTTTAGGCGGACTGTTTGCTCTGCGGAATCCGTGGTCACACTTTCGCAGATGACACCCATTCGGTCCTGCAGTGCCAGCATCACGTGCCGAACTACGTGCACCGAATCAGACGGGTCTGCTTCCAGTTCGATGAAAGCTGCTTCTTCGTCAGAGAACCAGCAACTGCATTTCCAGCCCTCAATCGGTCCGGTGACTTTACCATTCACCGTCAGTTCGCTCGACCAGATACCTGACAGCAAAGGTGTATTCAGCACAGCGAGGTGAATTGAAAGTTCCGGGCGATCCCAATTTACGACGCAAACATCAGAATCGACCTTCAGCCCCGAGCGCATAACGGCCATTTCCGCCCAGTCAGACTGATTGCTCGTTGCCAGTTGCCGTTTTCGTGTTTTTGCGGAACCAGTGCGACGTTTACCCTGGATATGGGCACGTACAAATGATGCGAACGGTGACGATTCACGCATTCCAACTGCCTGAATCCCGTGTTGCAAGATATCTGCCACTGAACGGTCAACGCTGCTCAGCTGCCGCGGTGGTCTGTTTACCAGTCCTGTCTGTACGAGCAGGACGGTACATGCCCTGACGGTATCTGCGAACCTGTATGTATCTTTAGGCTTCATCCATGAACACCGAAAGGCGGATCCCCAGTGCGCAGACCGCACCAGAGGCGCCAGCCAGGCGTCCGCCGACGAGATGAGCCCGGCATGCAGCATGCCGTCAGAATCCGTCCCCGCGTCGAGCCCCTGCCTCAGGACCTTGGCTGCCGCCCTGAATTGAGCTGTCTGTCCCTGAAGGTCACCAAGGACCAGACTGAGTAACAGAGGAAGTTCGCCATCACAAATCAGCTGCTGAATTGACTGCTGATGTTCGTCTCCTGTGCCTGAATCGGGGACGATTTTGTCGACATGACTTAAAGCGGTGTACAATGCCGCATATTCGGATTTACTCAATTTACGTCCGTGGCGAATAAGCGTGTCGACACCGATAAGAATTAGCAGTGGACGAAATTCACCTGCTGAAAGAGCTGCTGTTGCTGAGGATCGTGCGGTCAGTTGCTCCGTTTTGGTGCCTCGAAGCAACGACGTCAATTTACGATCTGTTGGTGAGATCCCGATTTCTTCGGCAGACCAGAGAATTGACGACTCTCCCGAGGCTATTGATGTTTCGAGACGTTTTCGTGCGGTACGATGATGTTTGGTCATCGCCTTTTGAAATTCGGCCGTTTGTCCGCAGCGTGCTGCTTTTTTGAGTGTTGAGTCAGCTCCTCCACGAAATTTGAGACCCGTCAATGGGTTCGTTTGCGTCTTCATAGACTGATTTACCTGTTGATGCGATCGGGAGATATGTGAGTTGAGTCAGTCAGGTCAGAATAGCGAAACGATGCAGACGAGACAAAGCCGCCGTTCCGGGGGCTTTGCACCTCTCCTGACGGGCAATCAACCATGAATGAATTAAGTCATTTCGATGAAAAGGGGGCCAGTCGCATGGTCGACGTGAGTGGTAAGGCCGTTACCAGTCGTCGGGCAAAGGCCGAAGGTTTTGTTTTAATGCGTCCGGAGACTCTGCGGATCGTTCGGCAGAAGGAGAGTTCGAAAGGCGACGTTCTGGAAGTGGCCCGATTGGCTGCCATTATGGCGACCAAACGTACGGATGAGCTGATTCCCCTGTGCCACTCTCTGGGCCTGGATTCCGCCCAAGTGGAATTTTCCTGTCCGGATCAAGAACGTTTAAGGATCGAAGTGGAGGTCCGGGCTTCAGGTCCGACAGGTGTTGAAATGGAAGCGCTGACCGCAGTGAGTATTGCTGCTCTGACTGTCTATGACATGTGTAAGGCTGTTGATCGGGCCATGGAGATTCGGGATATTCGATTACTGGAGAAAGAGGGTGGTCGTAGCGGACATTACCTGCGACAGCCTCCTGAAGGTGACTCATGAAGAGTGGAGCTGTTGAATAATCAACGATTCAGGGGACCGAACCGGAAGAGACGCAGGTGCCTGGCAGAGCTGATTCAGCGGACGAACTGGTTAAACGAGTTCAGTCAGCGATTGGTGATGATCTGACTCGCGTCAATCAGATTCTTGAGAAGCAGTTTCAAAATCCTCATCCGTATCTTGCAGACGTTCTGCAGCATGCAGGCCGCTTTCGAGGTAAGCAGATTCGTCCGATCCTGCTGCTGCTGTGTCGAAAGTCGATCAACGGGCATATCGAAGACTCGGCGCTCACACTTGGTGCCGCTGTTGAAATGATTCACACCGCCACTCTCGTTCACGATGATGTTTTGGATAAATCATTAAGCCGCACGTCATCTTGTTACCTGTTGCATACGCCGACTGACTGGACTGCCCGATTCGCAAGATCTTCGTCTGCTGGAATCGATCGTACGTTTTTCTGTGCAGCGCGAGAGTTAGATGAGGCAGATTGTTTGGCCGGAAAGAACGAGAGTGTCAAGTCGTCTCTACTGGCGGTCATCAGGATCAATTAGACAGATTTCTCACAAATCACTGCGATTCTGATCTCTGTCGGCGCTGGTTCCCGCCGGATAAACTTAACGAATCAGCATTGCGTCTCCGTAGCTGTAGAATCGATAGCGTTTTTCGACGGCCATGTGATAGGCCTGCATCGTCAGTTCATGGCCGGCAAAGGCGCCAACCAGGACAATGAGTGTGGATCCGGGGAGATGGAAGTTGGTCAGTAGCTGGTCAACGACCTGAAAACGGAATCCCGTGCGGATAAACAGATTTGTTGATCCACGGAACGCCGTCGGGGTTCCCGAGGCTGCTGCCGACTCCAGAGTGCGCACACAGGTAGTTCCCACGGCAATGATTCGTGAGCCTCGCGCCTTTGTTTCTGAAATGTCTGTTGCGGTATGTTCAGAAACCTCGCACCACTCAGAATGCATTTTATGTTCAGACAGTTGTTCCGTACTGACAGGTCGAAATGTGCCGATGCCGACATGCAGAGTAACCTGCGACCGGTGAATTCCCCGGTCTGTGATTGAGTCCAGCAGGGATTCGGTGAAGTGAAGACCGGCTGTGGGTGCCGCAATTGCTCCAGGACGATCACCAAAAACCGTTTGATATCGGTTCTGGTCGTTTTCATCCGCAACAGACCTGCCAATGTATGGAGGTAACGGCAGTGACCCAAACTGACTGAGCAGTTCCAGCGGATCACGCTGCAAATCAGGTCGTACTGTCCAGCTGCCGTCTTCCAGCTGTTCTTCCAGTGTCAGACATAATTCAGGTGTCGACCGGTCAGGCGGATGAATTGTGAGATTTTCACCTGGCTGAAGTTTGCCGCGTGTTTGGCCGGTAATTCTCCACAGTCCGTCGTGTGATTCGTTCAGGTACAAGCCTTCCCAGCGTCCGTTTGTTGCCGTGCGGTATCCGAACAGGCGGGCAGGAATCACCTTTGTATTGTTGAAGATCAGTCTGTCACCTGAAGGCAGGAGTTCAGGCAGATCCCGGATAGTGTGGTGCTCGATCGAACCTGATGCACGGTCAATGACCATCAATCGGGCGTCATCCCGGTTTTGTGCGGGGCGCACTGCAATCAGGTCCTGTGGCAGGCTGTATTTCCACGCGGAAATGTGATTCAGATCGGCAGTCATTCAGTGGCTTGCGCAATAGTTCGAGGTAAAGAGTCAACAGTCCGGGCGATTAAACAATTTTTATCCTGGTACGGAAAATTCCTGGACCACTAACCGGGCAGCCCGCAATCCATCGACCGCGGCGGTCACGATTCCCCCGGCGTAGCCTGCCCCTTCGCCCACAGGGTAGAGTCCGCGGAAGCCCGGGGCCTGTCCGGTATGACGATCTCGCAGCATACGCACCGGAGAACTTCCTCGCATTTCGGGTCCGGTCAGTACAGCATCGTCCAGGTACCGGCCCCGCCACTTTTGATTCATAATCGGCAGTCCCCGTTTTACAACGCTTAGAATCGATGGAGGCAGGAATGACGCCAGTGGATACGGCTTTGTGCCTCGCACATATGAGGACCTAACGTGACCCGCTGATGACGGGGTGCGATCGTCCAGAAAATCAACCACTCGCTGGAGTGGTGCGAGGTATTTGCCACCGGTGGCAACAAAGGCCGCGTGTTCGTATTTGCGCTGCAGTTCGACGCCTGCCAGCGGGTGTGTGCTCCCGAAGAGATCCGGAGAGATAGTGACCATGAGTCCACTGTTTGCGAACGCCGTATCGTGTCGTGAGTTGCTCATCCCGTTTGAGCAGAACATTTCGGGCTCGGATACGCTTGGGATAATAACTCCACCGGCACACATGCAAAACGTGAACACGTCACGGCTGCCCCTGGCAGTCAGTGAATAGTCAGCGGCGCCCAGGATATCCAGATATTCCGGCTTGCCGTATTTGTGTTCGTTGACGGCCTCCTGCGGGTGTTCGATTCGCAGTCCGGCCTGGAATGCTTTTGGTATCATCGGCAGGCCAGCTCGATAAAGCATTTGATACGTGTCCCGAGCACTATGTCCAATACCAAGAATACAGTGACATGTTTCGATGGTTCCGCAGGAAGTTGTCAGGCCCGTTAACTGGCCATCACGGATATTGAGGCCTTCAAGGCGGCAGTTAAAGCGATATTCGCCACCGAGATCTTCGATGCGTCGACGGAAATTGCGACAGATCATGGGAAGTTTATTACTGCCCAGATGAGGACGGTGTTCCCAGACCAGCGACGCTCGGCCACCGCAGTTAACGAAACGTTCGAGGACCCAGTCCACATCAGATCCGGTAACGCGACAGGTCAGTTTGCCGTCGCTGAAGCATCCGGCGCCTCCTTCGCCAAACAGGTAGTTGTTTTCGGCTTCATGGTCTGCACCCTGATCAAATTTACGATTTGCACGCACGCGACTTTTAACCGGCGGGCCTCGTTCAATGATCAGCGGACGGAAACCTCGAAGAGCCAGGTAGTAGCCGGCCAGAAGTCCGGCGGGGCCCGAGCCCACGATTACGGGTCTTTGTTCCATGGGCCTTGTGCCCGTATCCGGATCGTAGAATTTTTGACTTTCCCATCTGGCAATTCGGACTCCTGACGCCGTCCGGGGTTCTGTGTCAAGCTCTACGACGACGGAGTACTCAAATTTCAGGTCGGAGCGTTGCCGTGCATCGAGACTTTTGCGGAGAATTCGCAACTGTCCCATTTCTTCCACGGGAATCTGTAGTATCCCGGCAATCACAGTCGGAAGTTCCGTTTCAGACTGTTCAACCGGGACCCGTATGCCGGTGACACGAAATTGCATAGCGTGAACGCAGAACCCTTTCGGAGTGCAGCTCGATTTATCAGCCGGACGGCAACTTTATTGCGGAGTACAAGGGTTCGTGAAGTACACATCTCCGCAGGAATCGTCGCTGTACGTCAGATATAGCGGTTAATGATATTTTCGAGCATTTCCTGTCGTCCGCTGACGCTGGCGTCGGCTTCACCCTTTTCCAGCATGTATGCCTCAAGTTCTCCGAAAGATGACTCACCCTTTTCCACACGCTGACCGATACCGCAGTCAAAACTGCTGTAACGTTCTGTGACGAAGTCCGACAGCGCATTGTCTTTTCGGATCGCGGATGCAATTTTCAATCCCCGGGCGAATGTATCCATTCCCCCGATGTGGGCATGAAACAGGTCGATTGGTTCGGTGCTTTCACGCCGGACCTTTGCATCGAAATTAGTACCGCCCGGAGCCAGGCCACCCTGTTTGAGAATGACCAGCATGACCTGTGTGGCCAGGTAGATGTCGGTGGGAAACTGGTCGGTATCCCAGCCCAGCAGCAGGTCACCGGTGTTGGCATCGATACTCCCTAAAGCGCCCTGAATCGATGCGTATTCCAGTTCGTGCATCATCGTATGACCGGCCAGTGTTGCATGATTTGTTTCTATGTTGAGCTTTACGACTTCGAGCAGTTCGTACTGGCGAATGAAATTCAAACAGGCTGCAGCGTCGAAATCGTACTGGTGCTTTGTCGGTTCCTTCGGTTTTGGCTCAAACAGGAACTGACCTTCGAAGCCAATCGATCTGGCGTGATCCTTTGCCATATGCATAAATCGGGCAAGATGGTCAAGTTCACGTTTCATGTCGGTGTTGTAGAGATTCATGTAGCCTTCACGACCGCCCCAGAAAACATAATTCTCTCCTCCAAGTTCATAGGTGACTTCGATCGCTTTTTTTACCTGGGCTGCCGCATAGGCATAAACATCTGCATTGGGACTGGTAGCGGCTCCATGTGCAAATCGCGGATTCGAAAACAGATTAGCAGTCCCCCACAGTAATTTTACGCCTGTTTCCTGTTGAGCTTCCTTCAGACGGCCGACCACCTTGTCCAGGTTCGCATTCGTTTCACTGAGTGATGATCCTTCCGGGGCCACATCCCGATCATGAAAACAGTAGAAGGGGGCTCCGAGTTTTGTGATGAATTCGAATGCCACGTCGACTCTGCGCAGAGCGTTGTCCACAGAATCAGTATCGTCCTCCCAGGGACGCACCAAAGTGGGTGCTCCAAACGGGTCGACGCCCGTTGAGCGGAAGGTATGCCAATAGCAGACGCTAAACCGCAGCCAGTCACTCATTGACCGGCCTTCGATCATTTCTTCTGAGTTGTAGTGACGAAATGCGAGGGGGTTCTTTGACTCAGGGCCCTCGTATTCGATTCTGCTGACTTCGGGAAAGTAACTGGTCATGGATCAGGGGGCTTTCAGCTTGTTTGTGCTGTAACTTCAGTAATTTCCATGAACCGCGTGAACTGGTTAACGAGGCTGTTGCTGGCGGTGTCAAAAGTGCGGCAGGAACTGCCGCTGATATCTCGATCGGTCCATCGTAACGGTGGAAATTGCCGATTCCCATCGACACGCAGAGGTTTCCGACTGGTCCACCACGGAATATGGACTCGATCATTAATGATCGATGATACTACTCTGCAATTTACATATGAACTTATGTCCTCCATTCCGTCCTGGACTCCGGGATCGGAGGCAGGCATCGACTACACACGCTGTCATTCAACGGGAAGTCACTCACCATGTGGAAGAAGTCTCCAGGAGGCATATTCGCGACAGGGGTCGTTCTGAATCTGATTCTGCTGCCGGCGGCGATGAGTGCCGGTAAGGAGCGAATCGATCCGGATAACTTTGCGGCGGGTGGCAGTGCTTCCGCCGTTGCGGCACCGTCCGAGGAAACTGAAAATACCAGTGCAGATGCTGTAAAGTATCTGCTTCGTTACAAATTTTCTGACGGAGACGTCATTCGATACCGGTCTGAGAAGGTGGCCGAACAGTCTCTTGTCGTAGCTGGTTATAAAAAGACGGACCGCACCCGGGTAGAACAAATCCGACGGTTTCAGGTCAGCGGTCTGGAAGCCACCGGACAGGCCAATCTTGTGATGCAGTACGAATCTGTGATCATGTCAAGACAGGTTGATGATGGTGAACCGGTTGTTTTCCGCAGCGATATGAAGCGTTCCGAAATCCCGGCGCTGTTTGCTGGATTTGCCGACAAGCTGAGGGGGAACGCGCCCAAATTCGCGGTGATGCCCACCGGTGTTCCGCGAGACGATGACGGCAGGATCATCTTACCCGATCAGGATCCTCCAGGAGAAAAGAAAGAACAGCCGGAGACGCGGTTCATGCTACCACTGCCGGATTCGTCGCTGGCGGTCGGGGATACATGGAGATACATCACCCGCGTGAAAGTACGGGTTACGACGGAGATTGCCCGGGAAATTCAGCTGTTGACAACGTGTCGATTGGCGTCGGTCGTTGACGGTATCGCACGGATCAGGTTTTCAACGTCTCCATTGGGGCGGCTCAAGTCTGTGACTGAGAGAACTCAACTGGTCAGTGCGATGCCTCGAGGTTATTGCCTGATGGATATTGAGAAGGGACGGATCACGAAACGAGTCATCCGGAACAGTAGCAGTGTTCACGGAGTTCAGGGGCCGCAGACGCTCCTGACATATTCATCCGACTCAATTGAGGAACTCATGACGCCCAGGCCCCGCGTTGTTCAACGCTAGATTTAATCAGGCTCAGCATCTTACCGTTTCTCACCGGTCGTGGGTGACATTCGACCGTGGAGCCGATATTCCGGACTCTGGAAGTTGAGGTCACTTCAGAGCGGATGTGATATGTCCTGAAATAGGGTTCGACCTGACAAAGTTTCGCTTCACGGGAAAGACGTGACCGGAATCCAGCTCGTCCTTGACATCAGCGCGGGATCCTGACACCATGGCCAACCGAAAGCGACCGGCATCAGGGCGGGGAAACGAATTGTCAGTCTTGCCAGGGGCCGACGTCGGTTGATCTGCTTGGAAGGCCGGTTTTGTAACTGCGATTCCAGACCTGTTGGCGGCTTCAACCGTTTCCGATTTTGTTGTCGTTGCTGATTGCCAATCCATTTTGTGTTCGCGATTATTCGGTTTATTCTGACGCCGGGCAACTTTTTTTGAACAGGTGTCTGACACCCTCAGTTGTTTGAACTATCAGAGTTCCGTGTCGCATGAGATGCATTTTTTGTGATTTGCAGACGAATTATTGACCGGCAGGCACTTCGGATTCCTTAGTAACATTTGTGCACCAGAAGTGCATGACTCAGTCGAGGTCTTTGGTCATGGCCGTACCTAAGAGAAGACAATCCAGGTCTCGTTCCCGCAAACGCCGCAGCCACAATGCCGTGAAGCCGATACAATTGGCGCGCTGTCCGCAATGTGGAACTTCCCTTCCAACTCACGTCGTTTGTCCAACCTGCGGTTATTACCAGGGACGAACAATGGTCGAAGAAGACGAGGACTAGCCTGATGCGGATCGCGCTTGACGCGATGGGGGGTGATTTCGCCCCAATCCCCAACGTGCAGGGTGCGATGCAGGCAATCGGTCAGAATAAAGATCTGACGGTGATCCTGGTGGGGGACCAGTCGACACTGGAGTCATATCTGGATTCCCAGGGACTGACTTCCGACCGGATTTTTATTGTCGGGTCAGACGGTGTCGTGGGGATGGATGAGAAGCCCACTGTTGCGCTCAGGGAAAAACCAAATTGTTCAATCGCTCGTTGTTGGAAGTTGATGGCCGGAGGCGAGGCAGATGCCGTGGTGAGTGCCGGGAATACGGGCGCAGTGGTGGCGGCGGGCCTGCGGACGCGATTATTCCTGAAAGGAGTCAAGCGTCCCGGGATCGCTGTAACACTGCCGACACGCAGGGGGGCAAGTGTGTTGCTGGACGTTGGTGCGAATCCTGACGCGCGACCGGAGCACCTGTTGCAGTATGGGGTGATGGGAAGCATTTATGCTCGTGAGTTTCTCGGGGCCGGGGAACCTCTGGTTGGTCTGATGAACATTGGAAGTGAGGATGGCAAAGGCAACGACCTCTACCGTGAGACACATCAGCGATTGTCAGTTTCACGATTAAGTGATCGTTATGTCGGCAACGTGGAAGGACGAGGATTGTATCAGGGAGAAGCCGACGTCTTGTTGTGTGAGGGCTTCGTCGGAAATATTATCCTTAAGGTCAGCGAAGGAATTGCGTCTTTCATGATGCAGTCGCTCGCCGAATCACTGCTGGCTGAGTTAAAGGATGAACGTGAGCGAGCCGGTGCGGTATTGAGCGAACTGGGGCGCCGCTATCGTTATCAGGAAGCCGGAGGAGCGCCGCTGCTGGGGATCGACGGCACATGTATCATCTGCCATGGGTCGAGCGACGCAGATTCGGTCGCAAATGCACTGCTCATGGCGGTTGACATGGACGCACACAATATTAACTCACAGATTGTCGAACAACTGGCGATGCATACGGCAAACGTGTGATAAGTGTCGTCGAGCTTTGGTTTTGCCGCGGCTGAATCGTCAGACCGTTGGCGTTGCTTCAGGAATATGTCATGTCGAAAATTGCGCTTCTGTTTCCTGGTCAAGGAGCACAGCACGTTGGCATGGGACAACGTTTGGCGGAGCAGTATCCTCGCGCGCGGGATCTGTACGATACAGCTGCTGACGTGCTCGGTTACGACCTGGCAAAACTTTGTTTTGAGGGTCCGGCCGAGCGGCTGGATTCGACAATTATCAGTCAGCCGGCAATTTTTGTAAGTAGTCTTGCGGCCCTCGAAAAGCTCCGGGCAGACAATCCGGAGGTTGTTCTTGGATGTGAAATGGCAGCCGGCCTGAGTCTGGGTGAATACACTGCACTTGTTTTTGCCGGTGCCCTGTCGTTCGAAGACGGATTACGTCTGGTTCAGCGTCGAGGTCAGGCAATGCAGGCGGCGGCTGACGCGACACCATCCGGAATGGTCAGTATTCTACTGCTGGACGTCGACCAGGTGCAGGAAATCTGCAGAGAGGCTGCTGGCCACGGGGTTATTCAAATTGCAAACTATCTGTGTCCTGGCAACCTGGTAGTGAGTGGTGCGAATGCGGCCTGTGAACGTGCTGCGGAGCTTGCCGAAGCGGCCGGAGGCAGGGCTGTACCGCTGGCTGTTGCGGGGGCGTTCCATACAGAAATCATGAAACCGGCAGATAAGGTTCTGGGGGAAGCGATTGCTGATGTGATTCTGAAATCTCCTGATTTGCCGGTGATTTCCAATGTAGACGTAGAGCCGCATACGGTGCCTGAGGAGTCCTGTCACAAACTTGTTCGGCAGGTAGTTAATCCGGTGCGATGGGAAGAATCGATGCGTGCTTTACTGGATGCCGGTTGTACGGAATTCTATGAAATCGGACCAGGAAAAGTACTGAAGGGGCTGTTGCGACGTGTGAGTCGAAAGACGCCATGTACGACAATAAATGATTCGTTCGATGTGTGAGACTTTATATTATTTGAAGCAGCCGCGAATTCAGGATCCAACCGGGGCTTGATGAGTTTACTTTTTGAGCCGTACTGATACCGTAGGTCCGGTCTTTCGTCGCCATCAGGCGACTGATCACCTGTAGTGCGCTGAGTGCGCACCGGAACATGCGCAGCCTGACTGTTTCGACGTTCCCCGGACCACGTTCCGGCAGACACCTGATAACCGGTGTCGGGACTACCGAATTTTTCTGTGCAGTGTCCTTCCCACAGGTCGTCGACATATAAGTTATGCTGCAAGGACAACTTTTATGACATCAGCCAGATTGTCTCTGGACGGGCAGGTATACGAATTTCCTGTCGTTCAGGGAACTGAAGATGAAGTCGGAATCGAAATCGGACAGTTACGATCCCGGACCGGAGCTATCACACTGGATTCCGGTTTCACCAGCACCGGAGCGTGCACCAGTTCGATTACTTACATCGATGGGGCCAACGGGATTTTGCGGTACCGCGGGTACCCCATTGAGCAGTTGGCAGAAAAGTCAGATTTTGCAGAGGTTGCCTACCTGTTGTTGTATGGCGAACTGCCCAACGAAGATCAGTCGGCTGCGTTTCGGGCAGATCTCACGTACCACAGCATGATTCATGAGGACATGAAGAAATTCTTTGAAGGATTTCCCCCTAATGCTCATCCGATGGCGATTCTTTCGGCAATGGTGGCCTCGCTTTCAACCTACTACCCGGGCACTGAAAAAGAAGAAAACCGGGATACTAATTTCGTGCGTCTCATTGCAAAGGTTCGCACGCTTGCCGCATATGCCTACAAGAAATCAATTGGGCAGCCGACTATCTATCCTCGAAACGATTTGTCCTACGGGGCGAACTTCCTGCATATGATGTTTGCAGTTCCGGCAGAGGAATATCTGGTAAATCCGGTCATGGTCAAAGCACTCAACATGCTGCTGATCCTGCATGCCGATCACGAACAGAACTGCAGCACGGCGACCGTTCGGATGGTCGGCAGCAGTCGGGCCAACATTTTTGCGGCAATCTCTTCGGGCATTTGTGCTTTGTGGGGGCCGCTGCACGGCGGGGCTAATCAGAAAGTTCTGGAGATGCTGGAGGTCATTGCCGAAGACGGCGGTGGATATCAAAAGTGGATCGACAAAGCTAAGGACAAAAATGATGAATTTCGCCTTATGGGATTTGGTCACCGCGTGTACAAGAATTTTGATCCTCGTGCCACGATCCTGCGCAAGATGACCGGCGAGGTTCTTGAAGAGCTTGGCATGGAGGATCCGCTTTTGGAAATTGCCAGGAATCTGGAACGTGTGGCTTTGGAAGACCCGTATTTCGTGGAACGGAACCTGTATCCAAACGTTGATTTTTACAGCGGAATTCTGTATCGCGCCATGGGGATTCCAACGAATATGTTCACGGTCATGTTTGCCATCGGACGTCTTCCCGGCTGGCTTGCGCATTGGAAAGAACTTCGGGAAGACGAATCGGCACGCATCTACCGACCCCGGCAGATTTATACGGGACCCAGGGAGCGAACTTATCAGCCACTTTCCAAACGTTGTTAATGACTTCTCATGAGAGTCCCGATTACTGCGTTCCTGAACAGGGGCGTTCTCGTCTGCCCGCAGAATTAAGCTGACACTGTTTACGTAACCTGCCGGACAGTATTGAACGTCTTCCTTATGTTTTTGGCACCAGCCAGGCATGGAATTAGATGGTCGTTTTACGTGTGTCCGATATTCGATCCCTGACAGAGGTTATATGACATGTCCGACCCGCCGATTAAGATCGCTGTCAACGGAGCGGCCGGACGAATGGGCCGGCAGGTTACCTTGCTGACGCTGCAGGATGAACAGCTTGAGCTGGCAGCAGCACTCGAATTTGACAATCATCCGGACTTCGGCAGTGACGCCGGGACGGTCTGCGGTCATGGACCATGCGGTGTTTCGATTCAATCTGTGCTGGAACACCGCGTCGATGTTGTGATTGATTTTTCCACACCGGAAGGTGTGGAGTCGATCGTTGGTACGTGTGAGGATCGTCTGATTCCTCTGGTCCTTGCCACCACAGGTCTGTCGAAGAATCAACATTCGATTGTCGACACTGCTGCTCAGTCGATACCTGTCGTGTTAGCACCCAATATGAGTCTTGCAGTGAATCTGGTGATGAAACTGGTCGCAGATGCAGCGTCTGTACTGAGTCAAAACACTGCCGGCGTAGATGTTGAGATCATAGAACGACATCATCGATTTAAGGAGGATGCCCCCAGTGGAACTGCGCTTCACTTTGGAAACATCGTGGCTGAGAACATGGGGCAGACCCGGCACATACATGGTCGGGAAGGTCGGCCTGGTCTGCGTTCTCAGAACGAAATCGGATATCATGCCCTGAGAACCGGAGACAACGTTGGGGAACACACGATTGTATTCGGAATGATGGGAGAAACGATCGACCTGACCGTACGCGGCCATACGCGCGACAGCTACGCATACGGGGCATTGCAGGCTGCCAGGTTTCTCATCGGTAGAGGAGCAGGTATGTATTCCATGGCCGATGTCCTGGGTTTTGATGCATAAATGCGGATGTATTTGAAATGCGTGCTGTAATTCAGCGGGTCTCCCAGGCCGTAGTGACTGTCGATGGTGACGTGATTGGACGGATTGGTACGGGGTTTGTTGTTTTACTGGGTGTGGCCACCGACGATACCCAGGAGGATGTGATCTGGCTGGCAGGTAAAGTCGGTGGTCTGCGTGTGTTCAAGGATGACGCCGCTCGAATGAACCTGACGCTGCAGGACGTCAATGGTGCTGTTTTGGTCGTTAGTCAGTTCACGTTGCTGGGCGATTGTCGAAAGGGGCGTCGCCCAGGATTCGTGAACGCAGCACCACCGGAAAAAGCAGCCAGCCTGTATCAGAGTTTTGTTGCCGAGCTGCGCGGACAGGGGCTGACGGTTGAAACCGGGCAGTTCCAGGCTCACATGGAAGTGAGTCTGTGTAATGACGGTCCGGTGACATTATTGCTCGACAGTACCAGAACCTTCTGAGGTGACAGCCCCTGCCGACCGCGATGTCTGTCTGTGCGAACTGCTTCGAGGCCCCGGTCTAGGCCGGGCTGCTACTCATCGCTCTTTCCCAGGTGAAATAACTTGCGCAGAGCGTCCAGCATTCCGTGGGGGGGGCCTGATCTTGCTTCGTCCCGCAGAGTTTCCAGCGGTGGATGTAGCAGTTTATTGACGATGCGGTGCACTGTTTTGTCGATTGCTGCGCGATTCTCTTGGGAAAGATCAGGAAGCTTTCGATACAGAACATCGAGTTCTTCACCACTGATCTGTTCCATGTTTGCGCGAAGACGCTGGATTACGGGGCCGGTGGCGCGGTGATAGACGTCATGCAGAAACCGGTCAGTCTGCTCTTCTATGATCTGCCGGGCCCGTTTTACTTCCGACCGTCGGGCCTGTCGATTGATTTCACAGGTGGTTTCAAGTGCATCGATATCGTACAGAAACACGTTGTCATCAATGAACGCGACCTTCGGGTCGAAGTCCCTGGGGGCTCCGAGATCCAGAATCAGAACTGGGTGCCGATCTCCGCCCGCACGAATCGAGGCGAATCGGTCGCGATCAACGATTGCGCTGGTGGAACCCGTCGTACTTACGATGAGGTCTGCCCGTGCCAGCCAGTCGTCTAGATTCTCAAGTGAGTCCGTACGAGCATTGAACTGCTGAGACAGAACATCAGCACGCTCAGCACTTCGGTTGACAATAACGAAATTACGGCCACCTCCGTCGTGAATGTATCTCAGCGTTTCTTCTGCCATTTGCCCGGCACCAATAACAACGATGAGTTTGTTGTCGAATCGGTCAAAGATCGAACGTGCAAATTCTTCGACTGCTACGCTGGCGATTGAGACACGCCCCTCAGAGAGCTTTGTATCCGTGCGTACACGGGAGGACACTTTCAATGCGTGCTGAAACAGATGATTCGTCAGCGGGCCGCATGAATTCTGTTCTGTTGCGATTCGGTAGGCCTCTTTGACCTGTGTGACGATCTGCGGTTCTCCCAGAACCATACTGTCAAGACTGCACACGACTTCAAAGAGATGAGAAACGGCATCGCGACCGTAGTGGAACAGAACGCTGTCGGTCAGACCGTCGGAGGGAATGTCATGAAATTCAGAAACGAATTCTGTGAGACGTTTCGGAAATAGTGAATGATCTGTATTACCTTCCGCCGCATAGATTTCCACCCGGTTGCAGGTGGACAGTACGACCAGTTCAGAGTTGGGGTGTCGCTGATGCCAGTGCGCATAGGCTGCATTTAACTGGCCTTCGTTCGAAAACGCCAGCTTTTCACGGATGTCGAGACCCGCGTTGTGATGATTGCAGCTTAGAACAACGACATTCATTCGGAAGACAGTTTGGCTTGTTGCAGATCGCTGGTGAGGGGTGGTTCGGTCAGGCTGTCGCCGTTGTGAATACCACCAGTGACGAATGTGAGACCGAAGATTGTGACCAGCAGAAATGCGCCGGCCAGTAATGTTCTTCGAGCGACTGTTCGTCCCGTCTGAGCCTTTGTACGAACCAGCAGTGACAGGTTGTAAGTCATTGCAACCCACACCACGACTGTTGCCCAGACAATCGGGTCGTACCAGATGGTGCTGTTACCGTCCGATGTTGCATTGGTGAGAATAAATCCTGTTGACAGACCCGCAGTGAGGAACGGGAAGCAGGCCATGACAAGCCAGTAGTTGATTGCCGTCAGGCGTTCCAGATTTGGCAGTCTCAAACGACGTACCCAGGTGATTCGGCCATGCAGTTTGCGGTACTGCAACAGATACATCAGAGCCGAACCGCTTGCACCGGCCACAAGGCTGATGCCGATTACCAGCGAGGCCGCATGCAGCATCGTCCACCAGCGACCGGCCCCGGATCGTTCAACATTCGCCGGTCCGGAATCGACACTGATTGCCAGTAGCACAAGGAGTACCACAACGGGTAAAAGAAAAATCCCCTGAGACGATCGGGTTTGAAAAGTGAGCAGCAACAGGAGTGTAACACCCAGCCACGCCAGAACGAGGAGCCAGTCGTGGCTGCTGCCGACCAGTGGTGGTAGACCGGAAGACCGAAATCTCGCGATCAGGTAAGCTGTGTGAGCGATCAGTCCGGCCAGTGCAGCTGCAAACACGACTGTTTGCAGCGTGCGCGTACGGCACCGTACAAACTGAGCCACTTCAGCAGTCAGCGCGACCAGATAACTGAGCAGGAAACACGTCAGGTTGACTCCAAGAAGAAAATCCATAGAAACCATCGACTCAGGTTTATGAAATGGACCAGCTCCATTTTAGAATCCGGTGGAGCAGGCAGGAAGCCGGCGTCGACTGCTGACACCAGATAACCATTATTCGCAGCAGACGGAATCGTTGCAACCTGCATCATTCGTCCAGTGCAGACAAATCAACCGGTCGCACAGCAGCCGGGGACACTTACGGTCAGCACGCCTGTCCGTGTGGTCGAAGCCGTTAATCCGACAATCTTGCCGCCAACTGCCGGAGGATCTCAGGGCTTTCCTCTCAAACATCCGATATTTCAGTGCCGGCAGCAACAGCCACTTGAGACGATCGGGTTAGGGCCGTACAAAACCGGCTGCAAAGTGTTCGTCACTCGTTAGGAATGTGTGGTTACTCATGTTTTCAAAACCTCGTCGCCAGCCGGAACAACTCAGGAGTTTTCGTTTTTTTGGCCCGGACGATCTTCGCTCCTTTGGGCATCGATCGCGTCAAAAACAATCCGGGTATGCTACCGAAGAATTTGAAGGGAAGCCGGTCATTGCGCTTCTGAATACCGGTAACGACCTGATCAGCTGTCATGCTCATTTTCGCCAGCGTGTAGACGACATCAAACGAGGTGTGTGGCAGGCGGGTGGATTTCCCGTGGAAGTGCCGGTGATGGGGCTCTCGGAATCGTTCATGAAGCCCACGTCGATGTTTTATCGCAACCTGCTGGCAATGGAGGCCGAAGAAGTTCTGCGAGCTCACCCGATTGATGCCGCTGTACTCATGGGGGGATGTGACAAGACGATCCCGGCTTTGCTGCTGGGTGCACTGAGTGCAGACGTACCGAGCATTGTGATGCCAGGGGGACCGATGAGTCGGACACAATGGCGAGGAGAGTCTCTAGGCAGCGGCAGTGACGTCTGGAAGTACTGGGCTGAACGCGGCGCGGGACGACTGTCCTGTGATGCGTGGTGTGAACTGGAAGACTACATTGCCCCGTCTGCCGGGCACTGTATGACAATGGGAACAGCGTCGACGATGACATCCATCGCTGAAGCGATGGGTATGTGTCTGCCGGGAGCCGCATCAATTCCGGCAACTCACGCATCACACTCGCGTATGGCGGCAATGACGGGACGTCAGGCGGTTGAGCTGGCATGGTATGACATACGTCCTCAGCAGTTGATGACGCAGGATGCATTTGACAACGCGATTGTAACACTGATGGCCATCGGAGGGTCTACAAATGCAATTGTGCACCTGATGGCGCTGGCCGGACGTGCCGGAGTACAGCTCAAACTGGAACGGTTTGACGAATTGTCAAAAACAACCCCGGTCCTCGCGAATCTGCGTCCCGCCGGTGAATTTGTGATGGCGGATTTTTTCGATGCCGGAGGACTGCGTGGCCTCATGTCACGAATTTTGCACCTGTTGAATACAGATGCATCCACTGTAGCGGGGATCACTCTGGGTGAGTCGATGCGCGGTGCAGAAATTTACAATGATGATGTGATCCGCAAAGCAGATAATCCGGTCTGCACCGGCAGCAGTCTGGCTGTTTTGCGAGGGAACCTGTGTCCGGACGGTGCTATCATTAAACCGCCGGCTGCCGATCCCGAACTTTTGAACCATACCGGCCCGGCAGTTGTCTTTGCCGACTATGCGGACCTCAAGGCACGCATCGACGATCCTGCTCTGGAACTGACGGCTGATCACGTAATTGTTCTGCAGAACGCGGGGCCCGTGGGGGGACCAGGGATACCGGAATGGGGGATGTTGCCGATCCCAAAAGCACTGTTGAAGCAGGGAGTTCGGGATATGGTGCGGATCAGTGATGCTCGAATGAGTGGAACCAGTTATGGTACATGTGTTCTGCACGTGTCACCGGAATCGGCGGCAGGAGGTCCCCTGGCATTTGTGCGCGACGGAGACAAAATTACGCTTGATGTCGCCGGCAGACTGCTGGAGGTTGACATCGATGAAGAAGAATTCTCGCGCCGTCGCAGCGAATGGACTCAACCGCCGAAACGCTTTACACGAGGCTACGGGCACCTGCTGGAAAATGAAATTACACAGGCGTGCGACGGTTGCGATTTCCGGTTCCTGCAGTCTGATGGTTCGCAGACTGCCGAGCCCGACATCTACTGATGAACCCGACATCTGCTGATGAAATTGTCCCGTCATTTACGGCGTGTGGGTTTGTATTGATGAGTCGGCTGGCCAATGACTCCTTCGGCGGCTTCCATGAGTGTTTCTGAAAGGGTGGGATGCGCATGGATCGATTCGGCGAGGTCGCGCGCGGTGGCGCCCATTTCCATCGCCAGTACAGCTTCGCCAATCATTTCGCCGGCTCCTGGTCCGACGATTCCAACCCCAAGAATACGTTGTTTTTTTGATTCCACAATGAGTTTTGTGAGGCCTTCGGTGCGGCCCAGACTGTGTGCACGGCCGGACGCGGCCCAGGGAAATCGTGTGACGACAACGTCTGTGCCCTGCTGTTTGGCTTCGGCCTCCGTTATGCCGCACCATGCCAGTTCCGGATCGGTAAACACGACTGCCGGTATCGCTACATTGTCGAATTCACCAGGCTCTTTCAGCAGTGTTTCCACGGCGACATGGCCTTCACGCGTTGCCTTGTGTGCGAGCATGGGCTCCCCGGCCACATCTCCGATCGCCAGCAATAGGGGATCCTTGGTTTGCTGCTGACGGTCCACCTTAATGAAGCCGTACTGATCCAGTTCCACATCTGTATGTTCCAGGCCGATGCCCCGACTGTTCGGTCGGCGACCAACGGAAACGAGAACTCGATCGAACTTCTGCAGCGGTTCCACGCCATCACCCTGGAGCGCCGCCACGATGCCGTCGGCTTCGGCAGTCAGGCTTTCGACTTTGGTCTTCAGATGGATAGCTGAGAACTGCCGGCTGAGTTGCCTTTGCAGCGGCCGGACGAGATCCCGGTCGGCTCCCGGCAGCAGACCGTCGGTCATTTCAACAACGACGACGTCACTTCCAAGTGCTGCGTAAACAGAACCCATTTCCAGTCCGATATATCCCCCGCCGATGACCAGCAGACGTTCGGGAACATCGCGTAATTCGAGTGCGCCTGTCGAATCCATCACACGACCGTCACCGATATCAAAGATGGGAGGCATCGCCGGAACTGACCCCGTGGCGATAATTCCGTGATCAAATGTGACGGTTGACGATGTCCCGTTCGAATGAGCAAGAGACAGCGTGGAGGAATCGTCGAAGGTGCCGCGAGCCTTAATCAGTTCGACTCCCCTTGCCTGACACAGCTGTTCGATGCCGCCGGTCAGTGATCCGACCACATTTTCCTTGAATCCCCGTAATTTGTCGATGTCGATTTGTGGGGGGGCAAATGTAATGCCCCATTGGCTCGATTCGCGTGTTTCATTGATGAGTTTGGCGACGTGCAGCAGCGCTTTGGAAGGAATGCAGCCTCGGTTGAGACAAACGCCTCCCGGGGTGGTTCCTTCGTCGATGAGTGCGACCTTCAGGCCGTGATCGGCGGCAGCAAAGGCAGCCGGGTATCCCCCCGGACCGCCACCGAGAACGACAAGCTGAATGTGATTGTGTGACATAATCCCCAGATTCCGACTTTGGATGAAATTCAGTGGCTTCGTTACAACACGTCGACGCCGTTCGTGTTGACAGGTGTTTTCGGCATTCCCGGATCCCGCGGTCCGACGTTAAATGCCTCAGTCAAATCGTTATTGGCAGGCGGCTCACGTCGGTATCAAAACAGTTCAAACAGATTTGTCAGACTGCCGGACAGCTTCACGATAAAACGTGCCGCATCAGCACCGTTGATCGCTCGATGATCATAAGACATAGACAATGGAAGCATGACACGTTCCACAACTTTACCGTCTTCGAGCTTCAGTTGTTTTTGACTTCGGGACAGACCAAGGATAGCTACTTCAGGATGGTTTACGATGGGCGTAAAACATGTACCACCGATGCCTCCAAGATTTGTGATCGTGAACGAAGCGCCTCGCATCTCTGCTGATGTGAGTTTTCGCTCACGCGCACGTTCTGCGAGGTCGGTTAATTCGGCGGCAACCTGAAGCACGTTCTTTTGATCACAGTTGCGAATAACCGGGACAACCAGCCCTTTGGGTGTGTCAACGGCAACACCGATATGGTAGTAGCGTTTCAGCACCCATTCTCCCGTTTCCATGTCCAGGCTGGAGTTGAAGTGCGGGAAGGCTCTCAGGGCTCCGACGACCGCTTTGATGACGATCGCTGTCATCGTGATTTTTGGTGACTGTGGATTGGACTGCACGTAGCGTTTGCGGGCAATTTCAAGCTCAGTGACGTCGGCCAGATCATGCTGGGTTACGTGAGGGATTGTCAGCCAGGAGGCATGAAGATTACTGGCAGCGGAGCGATAGATTTTATTGAGCGGTTCGCGATCGACAGGGCCGAACTGGCTGAAGTCGGGTAATGCAGCTGCCTGAATCATGCCCGTATTCAGAGATGTGGTTCGGGAGGTCGGTTCCGTAATTTTGACCCGAACAAATGCTTCCACATCTTCGATTGTAATGCGGCCTCCCCGAGCCGTTCCGGTAACCTGTGCAAGATCAACTCCCAGTTTACGGGCGACTCGTCGTGTAGCGGGGCCTGCCGGAGGGGGTGGTTGTCCATCATTCAGCGGAACGGAAGATTTTGGTGATACTTCTGATGCCGGGGCTTCCGAAATATCCTTCGACGGCTGCGGCACTGCTGGTTCCTGTACCGCAGGCACGTTGCTGTCCGATGTGTCACCAGCGGTGGTTTCGATTGTAATGAGCCGCGCGCCGACTTCGAGTTTGTCACCACTTGCAACATGTACGGCAGTGATTGTCCCTGAATGAGGACATTCGATTTCTGCGACAGCCTTATCTGTTTCGACTTCGCAAATGATGGTGCCCGATTTGATGACGTCTCCCGACGACACCATGACTTCGGCGACATCAACCGCAGTGACTCCTTCGGAGACTTCCTGCAGAGAAAACTCAATTTCAGCAGGTTCTCCGCTTTCTGTATCCGGCGGAGCCTGCGGCGACGATTCCGTAGTGTGCTGCGCGGGCTCTGATACATCAGAGACAGCAGCAGGGGCGGAAGACGGAGTAGAAGTCGCCCCGTTTGAACCTGCTGACTCTTCGATAACAAGCAGCGGAGCATCGATGGCGACAGAATCACCGGCAGAGATCAGGATTTCTTTCACCGTCCCGGCATAGGGGCACTCGATGTCGGTCGCAGCTTTATCCGTTTCAACTTCGCAAATGATGGTTCCCGCATCAATAACGTCTCCTGGTGCTACAGTAATTTCTGCAATGTCGACGGATTCGACACCTTCTGAGACCTCGGGCAGTTTGAATACGATCGTCATGATTTAACTCAGCGGGAAACTGGGATCTTTAATTTCATACATGGATGTCAAATCAGCTCATGCGTTGACGGGAAAAATTGCATCCGGATCAAGCTCCAGCTGTCCGATCGCCTGCCGAAGTTGTTCCACTTCGACTGTGCCCATACGGGCAAGCCCCTGGAGGGCGGCATATGCAGTCGACTCTGCATCAATGCGGAAGTGGCGACGTAACTCGTCGCGAGTTTCACTGCGCCCAAATCCGTCTGTTCCCAAAACAATGTATTGCCCGGGAACCCATTCACGAATCTGGTCGGCGACCAGCCGTACGTTGTCACTTGTGGAAACAAACGGTCCGTTGATACCGTCAAACATTGATTCCAGATAACTGACTCGAGGAGTTTCAGCGGGGTGCAGATCATTCCAGTGTCGACATTCCATTGCCTGCCGACGCAGTTCGCTGTAGCTCGTGACACTCCAGACGTCTGAGCCGATTCCGAATTGATCTGACAGAATCTGCTGAGCCCTGATGGCACTCCGAAGAATCGGACCGCTGCCAAGCAGTTGAGGTCGGTGCTGCTGTCCGTCGGCGCTGTCCGTACTGCTGTAGCGGTACATTCCGTTGATGATGCCGTCGGTCAGGCCGTCAATCTCCGGCATTTTTGGCTGAGCATACGCTTCATTGTACACACTCAGATAATAGAAGATTTCTTCACCTTCACCATACATACGACGCAGACCTTCCTGCACGATGACTGCCAGTTCGTAGCCCCAGGCCGGGTCGTAGGCCCGCAGTGTGGGGACCGTGGTGGCCATCAACTGACTGTGTCCGTCCTCGTGCTGCAGTCCTTCTCCATTGAGGGTCGTGCGACCTGATGTGCCGCCGCACAGGAAGCCCTTACAGCGGGAATCTGCTGCACACCAGATCAAATCTCCGACTCGCTGGAAGCCAAACATTGAGTAGTACACGTAGAACGGAATCATATTCCTCCCAAGATCCGCATGCGCTGACCCGGCGGCAATGAATGACCCCATGGCACCGGCTTCATTGATACCCTCTTCCAGCAACTGACCGTCCCGGGATTCCTTGTAGAACATGGCGGAGATCGAGATCTTGTCCACCGGTTCGTACAGCTGTCCTTTACTGGAATAGATCCCGATCATTTTGAAGAGACCTTCCATTCCGAATGTCCGGGCCTCATCCGGAATGATGGGTACGATTCGATCTTTCACACCTTTGTGACGAACCAGGCCTCGTATAATTGCGCCGAGCGTTCCGGTCGTCGAACCTTCATCACCGGAACTGCCCGGCAGGAGGCCTTTCGCCTGAAATACTTTGTCGTCAAGTGCCGGCACTTCGAGTCGTTCCTCAGTAGGATTTCGCTCGGGTACGAAACCTCCCAGGGTTTGGCGCTGCTTTCGAAGATAAACCATTTCCGGACTGTCGTCGGCCGGTTTGTAAAAGGGCACGTTGTCGACATCGTCGTCGCTGATCGGAATGGAAAATCTTGTTCGGAAATTACGAAGTTCCTGTTCATTAATTTCCTTCTGATTGTGCGCGACATTGCGCCCTTCACCCGCTTCCCCAAGTCCGTAGCCTTTGACCGTTTTTGCCAGGATGACCGTGGGAGCCCCCTTGTGGTTCACGGCCGCCTGGTACGCTGCGTAGACTTTTTCCGGGTCGTGCCCGCCGCGACGAATCTTCTGCATCACTTCGTCATTGAGATGGTCGACCATCTTCAGGACGTCCGGATCTGCACCAAAGAAATGGCTGCGGATGTATTCACCGGATGACACGGTGTACTTCTGGTACTCGCCGTCGACGACTTCGCCCATACGCTTGACGAGTTTTCCGTCGACGTCCGCGTCCAGCAGCGGATCCCAGTCAGCTCCCCAGATGACTTTAATCACGTTCCATCCGGCTCCCCGGAACGCAGCCTCCAGTTCCTGGATGATTTTTCCGTTGCCGCGAACCGGTCCGTCAAGCCGCTGCAGGTTACAGTTGATGACCCACGTGAGGTTGTCCAGTTTTTCGCGTGATGCAAGTGTGAGTGCACCCAGTGATTCGGGCTCATCGCATTCCCCGTCGCCCAGGAACGCCCACACACGGGACATTGATGTATCCATCTGTCCGCGATGTTCCATGTATCGCAGGAACCTTGCCTGGTAGATCGAACAGATGGGACCGAGTCCCATCGAGACTGTGGGGAATTGCCAGAAATCGGGCATGAGCCACGGATGCGGATAACTGGACAGGCCTTCTCCGGCCGGCAGTTCCCGGCGAAAGTGTTCCAGGTGCGATTCATTGATACGTCCTTCCAGGAACGCACGAGCATACATGCCAGGGGAGGCGTGTCCCTGGAAGTAGACCATGTCACCGAGGTGTTTGTCCGTCTTTCCGTGGAAGAAATGATTCTGAGCGACTTCGTACAACGTGGCGGAGGACGCAAACGTAGAAATATGTCCTCCGAGTCCGTGGTGATGCTTGTTTGCTCGATGGACCATTGCCATCGCATTCCAGCGTACGATGCTCTTGATCCGACGCTCAATCTCAAGGTCGCCCGGAAAACGCGGCTGCTCCGAGTGATGAATCGTGTTGATATACGGTGTGTTTGCGCTAAACGGGAGCTTGACGCCCTGCTGGTAAGCTCGCTCCTGAAGCTGGATCAGCAGCTCTTCCAGTTTATTGGATCCGTATCGATGCAGGATATCATCCAGTGAGTCGAACCACTCCTGCATCTCATTCGGATCAATTCCTGATTGGGCATCAGGATTGATGTCAACGACTGTCTGATTGACCATCAATTGTCTCTTCCGTGCCCCAGGCATGCAAAAATAGCCTGGGTTGAATGGGGGCATGCAGACTCAATCGGAACCTGCGGGATGTTCGGGGAACAGGCACGCACGATCGTGCGGGTTGTGGGCGTCAGAGATCTGTCGCTGCAGACCACCGGAATTGTAGATGGAATCGGGCAACACGACAAATCGGCACCACAGGGACAGACTGTCAGCCGGACAGATATCTCTACATAAATTCTGACGACGAGCCTGAATGTCGTCATCATCATCTATATCTGTCATTCGTTGGGGACGTCCGTATTCTCAGAAATAGATATATTTCAGGACATTAGGCATGCTGATTGGTGATAATCGCCCAGGAAAGACGGATGAGCAGACCCGTTTTGCATGTGCGGAGTTTCCGCTAAGCAAGCTTCGCCACAAGGGTACGGCAACGTATCCTGGTCGCAGAGTTTGCAGGTCAGGAAAGGACAGGGGCTATCGTGCTGCGATCCGCAGCTGACAAATCCCGGGTCAGATCAGGAATTACCTCGTTTTCCTGACGCCGACGGGATTTGTCTCAGCAACGATACCGAATGTGGGCCCGCTGCCTGATGGTTTCTGTTCCAGGAGACAAAGGGAGATGCCGTTTCACTCCGAATTCACTCGGAAGCGAATAAGATAAACTCGATTGGGTGCCCTGCCGCTTTTACAGTATGGCATTAGACTTGATTCGTCTTTCTCGTTCAGGATCCACGAGTCCGGGTCTCCGCAGCACGATGTATCCGACGGAATGTCGTCGGACCAGGTTCTTGCGGTACCGATGGGCGACCCGGCTGCTGAAGGAGGCGAAACGCGACATCCCGCTGAAACAGATATCTTCGGTGCAGGTAATGTGGCTGGGTCGGATGAAACTATGGATTGCAGTCGGTGGAGAAGTCGTGGTTGGATAGGCTCCCTGGATGAAAACAGTGCTACGGTCATGATCTAGAAGCATCGATAGCCGGCTACCGCAACGTCCGGACTGGTTATCGGAGACTGCGAGGGATGTCAGATGGATCAACCAGGCTGCAGCGGACCGGTGAGAAGACGTGAGTTTATGCGGGTGGGAACGCTTGCACTGGGCGGAATCACGTTGCCGACTCTGCTGCAACTTCGGGCCGGAGCCGGATCTCCGAATTGTGATACCTCGGTGATTTTGTTTTGGATGTGGGGTGGTCCCAGTCAGCTGGAAACGTGGGATATGAAACCTGATGCTCCCAGTGATTATCGAGGGCCGCTGCATCCGATTTCCACCAATGTGCCCGGGATCGATGTCTGCGAATACATGCCGCTGCAGGCACAAATTGCTGAAAAATTTTCGATCATTCGTTCGTTGCATCACGAGATGTCGGCTCACAACGATGGCAGCATTGAGATGCTGACCGGCAAGACTCCCGTGGTTCCGGACCCGACGTCTCAGGCCAGGTCGCAGCATCCTGATTTTGGCATGATTGCCAGTCGACTTCGTGGGGCACGCCGTGATGGAATGCCACAATATGTTGGCGTGCAAAAGGCGCCGTTTATGACCAATCCCGGATATCTGGGTGTTAGTCACCGTGCTTTTGAAACAGGTGACCCGTCCCGACCGAATTTCGCCCCCCCCAATCTGACGCTTGCTGCGGGTGTCAATAATCAGCGACTCGATGATCGCAGGAGTCTGTTACAGCAATTCGATCATTTTCGGGCGGTCCGTGATCAGGCCGGTTACGGAGCAGATAGATTTCGAGATGCGGCGTTCAGTATTTTGACGAGTCCCCGGGTGGCCGACGCTTTTGATTTGAGTAGAGAGTCTCCCAAAGTTCGGGAACGTTACGGACATCACCGCTGGGGGCAAAGCTGTCTGCTGGCCAGGCGGCTTGCTGAGTCCGGAGTGGCCGTAATTAACATCGACGCGACGGCTCCTAATAATACCACAAAGCATTTCAGCTGGGATGACCATGCGGGAGCGTTTCATCTGGATTATGCTCAGCGCGAACGACTGCCGCAGATGGACCAGGCACTGACGGCATTAATCAACGATCTGTTCAGCCGCGGACTGCACCGGAATGTGATGGTCGTTGCCTGCGGTGAATTTGGTCGAACTCCCCGAGTCACTCATGCCGCCAAAAATTTCTCAAATCAAATCGGACTGGGACGAGATCACTGGCCGAATTCGTTCAGTGCACTGATTTCCGGTGGTGGACTGCGGATGGGGCAGGTTGTTGGTCAGACCAGTTCCAAATCCGAATATCCCATGCATGATCCGGTGACGCCCCAGGATCTGCTGGCGACCGTGTACCGACACCTGGGAATCGACTGTGGGCACGAGTTCACAGATTTATCGGGTCGCCCGGTTCCGGTGCTTTCCGGAGGCTCACCGATCTCCCAGTTGTTGTGATCGATTCTGTTGACGATAACGATTGAGACCGAACGGTTCTGCAGAGTGGATTAAGCTGCATAGAAAGCTGTCTTGTCACGGTCAAGTTCGATGCCATGACCGGGCCGATCGGGAGCGATCGCAAATCCGTCCTCGAAGCGAACGGGGTCCACCGCAATTTCATTCCAGATGATGTCGGAAAACTCCATGCAAAGGCATTCCGGCAGGCTCGCGGCAAGGTGAACTCCCAGTTCCAGTACCGTGTTACCCAGTGAAACCGGCACGCCGTAGTCGGCAGCCAGCCACGCGGCGGCACGGGTGGTGCTGACGGAATCATGCACGTTGAGCACATCCACAGCGTTGTGTTCCAGCAGTCGACGTTTGCCGGAATATCCAAGATATTCACCCGTGTTGATCCGAGTGAACGGCAACTCTGTACAGAGTGTGGAATAACCCGCGTAGTCGTCTCGCGTAATCGGATCTTCTATCCAGAAAATGTCGTGTCCGGCATCGTGGTAGGTGTTCAGTCGAATCAGCGTTTCTTTGACGGTCCACGCTTCATTGGCATCAACCATGATTCGAACATCGGCACCCATTACGTCCTTTACAATTGCCAGTCGCCGGAGATCCCATTCGATATCCGGGTGACCGACTTTTGTCTTCACTGCGTTCGTGAACCCCAGTTGGTGAAATCTTTCCAGCTTGCTCCTGAACTGTCGATCGTCGAGGTGAAAATCCAGGGTACTTGCGTATGCCGGAACCCGGGGATTCTCACCACCCAGAATTTTGTACAGGGGTTGATCCTGTTGTTTTGCGATCAGGTCCCACAACGCGGTTTCCACGGCGGTTGTCAGGTATCCACCGCCCACGTTTCCTCCGCGTGGTCGTGTCATTCGCTGAGCCAGACCAATGGGCTGCTCGTCCTTAAGACTCGGCCAGATGCCGTAGTCAAACTGTATGTTGAGATCCGTGAGACTCGCTGTCGGTATTCCCTGCTGAATCTGAAAGCCAACGCCGGACCGGCCGGAGTCCGAATGGAGTTCCACGACCGTCATCCAGTGATCCACAAATCGCACCTGAGAGTCGCCGATCGGTTCTCGCAGGGGCAAATGGAGACGATGAAGTGTGTAATCAGTGATCATCATGGATTTCTTTGCACTGCAAAAGCTGTTCTGAGACGAGTCGCAGCCGGAAACGTGTCGATTGCGGTACGCACCGTTGAATGATTCAGGACTGATGAACTCATTCAGCAGTGCATCGTACCGGGGGTCGGGTGCTGATGTACCTGCCTAAGATGAAAAGAATGCGACCAGTGTCTGGACGCCGAGTGCTGTCATTGTAATGCCTGCAATGAGTGTGACCGCCCACAGGCCTCGATTCATTCTCAGACGCGGCGGCAATCTCGTTGCGTCGGTCCACAGCATTGCGAGACACCACAATCCGCACAATGTTGCTCCACCAATCACCGCACCAAACGTCATTTTACCCAGAACGTTTCCGGCGATCCCTTCGGGCAGCCAGATCATAATGATCCCGCCTCCGAAACAAAATGCCACTGTTCCGTTTTGCCATGCACGAAGATGTCCGGACTGCGTCCACCTGGGCAGCAGTGCCCGCGCACTTTCCACAACGGTGTAGCGATAAATTTCAAATGCACCGTATAAGGTTCCGATGAAAGCCATAAACACGCCGGCTCTGTACAGCCAGCGAAGCTGCGGATGTACCTGAGTGAGAAATGACTCCTGCTGACTCAACAGCATGTTATCGTCGGGAATTTTGTGAGCAGAATGCAGCAGCAGGGCTCCCAGTGCGGCGAAAAGCAGTGTGACCAGAACCACGCTGGTAAACGACACCACGGTGTCCAGCAGTGCAGCCCGTGTCCATGTTCTTGCCCAGGTGACCTGCTGATCGCTGAGAGTCTCCAGCGTTTCGCGGGGAGCTCCTTCGGTGCCGGAGAGTCCCCATTTTTTTTTGCGGAGCATCCCCACGTATCCCAGGTAGTCGTATGTGCCGCCGCCAACGGCACCCAGATACAGTGCCACTTCCAGCCACGGGCTGCGGCCACGAAATCCCTCATACGTTTTTTCAACCCAGGGTTGGTAATCCGGAACGGACGGAACAAACAATCCCGAGAGGAATCCCGTAGACGTTGGCTGGCACATCATGATGGAAATCACAGAACTGAGCACGATGAGACCGATGACAAATGCTGATACGCGTTCCAGCGTTTGCTGACTGGAACTCAGTGCCAGTGCAAGGCATGTTGTGAGAACGGCCGTGGCCCAAAAATTATTCCAGAACTCGAATCCGCCGAACGGACCAACCGCAGTGTCATTGCTGGAAATACCGGTGAGTTCCCTCACATAACCGCCGAGGATCTCTGAGATTGCCGAAAACGCCAGTGGCATTACCATGACGGTGGGCAAAGCGATCAGCAGTGGAAACCATGACGGTGGACCAGGCAGTGATTTCCAGCTGACCATGGGATGTTCACCCGTCAGGGTAATGTGACGTGCTGCCACATAGACCTGCACTCCCTTGAACACTCCGGCAAGCAGAAAACACCACAACAACTGGTATCCAAACACGGCGCCACTGCGTGAAGCCACCACCAGTTCACCGCTGCCGATTGTGACAGACGCAATAATCAATCCGGGGCCGACAAATGTGAGAACGCTCCGGAAGTTAAGCGAACTGAGACGCTGTGGTGGTTCAGGGAATAAGTCATTCGTTTGTGTCAAGATGCCGCCCCAACGGAATACGCCTTCGATTTCATCCTGTATGATAACCCGTGCCGGTCCGGTTTTCGTCCGGTTTGAGCAAAGAGAAGTCGATTGGTCAATGATGAATACAACTCAACGTATCGCTATAGGCGGGATTCTGACGGAGTGCAATCATCTGGGCGGTCTGCCTATCGAAATAGCCGTCTACGAAGATTCCGGGCTGTATCGTGATGATGAAGTTCTGCAGCTGACGTCCAGTGTCGTGGGTGGCATGCTGGCTGAACTTTCCGAAGCAGGTGCTGAACCCGTGCCTCTGATTTATGCGTCGGCATGTGCCGCCGGTCCAATCACTCAGGAGTGCTACAGACAGTTGCGCAGCGAATGGCTCGAGCGGCTCCGTGCCTCACTGCCTGTCGACGGAGTATTGCTGCCACTCCACGGGGCCGCCCTGGCCGAAGGTGTGGATGATCCGGAGGGCGACATGATTGAGGCAGCCCGCCGGCTTGTTGGTCCCGATGTCCCCATCGTGGTTACCCTGGATCTGCACGCTCATGTGACCCAGCAAATGGTCCGTCATGCGGACGGGTTGCTGGCCTGGGAAACCTATCCTCATCATGACCAGTTTTCCACGGGACAGCGGGGCGTGCGTCTGCTGCTGGACATACTTGCCGGTCGTTGCCGTCCGACAATGGCGATGGCGAAGGTACCTGTCCTCACCAGTGCCATTCACGGTTCGACACTGGATGACGACCCGTTTGCGGATCTGATGCGATTCACAAAGTCACTGGAGCAGCGTGACCGTGTGCTTTCCACCAGCCTGTTCCTGCTGCATGCGTATATGGATTGTGAAAATATGGGCAGTGGCGGCTTGGTTATTACTGACGATGACCCGAAACTGGCAGAGAGTCTGGCGACAGAGATTGCACAGCGATACTGGGAACGACGACATGATCTGGAACCGAAAACTGTGTCGCCCAGGGATGCGATCGAAGCTGGAATGAGTATTGATGGTGGCCCGGTGATTCTTGTTGAAACGGCAGATTGTTGTGGAGGCGGAGCAGCCGGAGACAGCATTGCAGCATTGTCAGCGCTGGTGGACAGCGGCACGGATGAATTTTCCATTGTGCCGCTTGTTGATCCGGATGCGGCGGCGGTGTGCCACGCGTCAGGAACAGGGGCGAAAATCTCCCTGGAACTCGGCCACAAGCTCGATCCTCGCTGGGGAAATTCGCGGAAATTCGATGGTGAAATAGAAAGTCTGCTTGACGGCAGGTTTGTTTACACGGGAGGTCAGTGGGAAGGACATCAGGAACACATGGGGCCAACTGCTGTCTTTCGAATCGGAGCCGTTCGGGTTCTTGTGATGAGCCGGGCAACTTACGACTGGGCCGATGAGCAGTTTCGCGCCGCAGATCTCAACCCGGTCGATGCAAAATTTATTGTGGTAAAGAATCCCATGAATTACCGGGTGGCCTATGGGGACGTTGCCAGGCAGGTGATCATACTGGACACGCCTGGTCCAACTCCTCCCACCCTGAAACACGTCCGATACAAAAAAATCAATGGACCTTATTTCCCTGCCAATGCTGAAATTCCAGGACTTCAGCCGACACTTCTGCAGTGACGGGGTTTCATTTGCAGCAGGTCCCAGACTCTTTTTGAACAGCTCCGTGTTCGATCGCGTAACACGAAGATACATAACAGCCAGTATCTGCCGAACTGCAGCGTGGATTAGCGGCCGGGCTCAGGAGTGTTGTCATTTTGGGCCTGAGTTCGCGGGCATGACTGATGATCGCCCCGCCCTGCGGCACAATTCGAATACAAATACAAAGTCAGTCACAGTTGAAAATTGATCACGGGCGGATACGAAGATCGTAAACGAACAGGTGCTCGTGCTCTCGCAGATACAGTCGTTTTCCGGCAATGGCCGGGTGAGCCCATCGTTCCCGGCCTGCCCCGGGGATTTGAAACGATCCTTTGAGTCTGTAACCGTCCCGTGACGCATCGATCAGTGCCATGACACCGTCCTGGTAACGGAAATAAAGGTGTCCATCCGCATAAATGACGGACGCTGACCCGGTTCCCGGACCACGAGTCTTCCAAAGAATTTCTCCTGTTGCGACGTCGATACAGGTTGGCAGTCCGTTGTTGTTGCCGTGGCCACCAAAGATCGAGTCGCCAACAAGCACGAATCCACCGTGCTGATTTTGAAACCTGCCGGCAGCAAGCGAATATTGTTCGTTCACGTCAATTCCGCCAGTCGTGTTTGGCACCAGTCGGATGAGCGCACTTCCGGTGCCGGATCCGATTGAACTGAACACAAGATCTTCCCGTACCACCGGCGTCGAGATGGTGAAACCGTCGAGTCCGTCATAACCGCAGAGAAATGTTCCGTCTGTTGCGTCGATGACTGCCACACCGCGGCCGATGGTAACGATATAGATTCGCCTGCCGGCAATCTCAGTGACCAGAGGTGAGGCGAAGCACGGTTCGTCGCGAGTGGAAGTACCGAAGTCAGGCAGAGGTTGTTCCCAGATCAGGTTCCCGCTTTGCATGTCCAGGGCGACGATGCCTGTTTGCTGACCACCGGGTGTGCAGATCAGTCGTCCCCGATCAACCAGCGGTGTTTCCGCGAATCCCCGTCCCTGCGGCGGCCTGCCGCCGAAATCGTCGACGTAATGGCGACTCCACACCTGATCGCCGGTTGTCGCGTCCAGACACCGGAGTGCGCCGTCAGGATCCAGCGCGAAGACGAGTCCGGAATCGACGATAGGGGTCGACATCGCGTTCCTGTCGGTCCTGCCGACGGAGCGTTTCCAGAGTAAACTTCCGTCGCTGACCGCCAGAGCAATGACAAAGACCTCGGACGGTTGGTCCTCGCTTTGAACAGTCGCTCTACCAATCGTATAAATTGCTCCATCGGCAACGGCGACCGATGCCCAGCCTTTCCCGACTGTTGAGACGCTCCACGCCAGCGGCGGTCCATCGGTGCTCCATGAAGAGAGTAGTCCGGTCTCGTTTGATTGACCGTTTCGATTGGGACCACGCCATCCGGGCCAGGATCCGTCGCGTTCGATCGGTGTCGTATTACCGCGATTTACCACGGCCGGCGAGCTTAGATCTTCACCCTCCCGACGCAGTGTCCGAAGTTTTGGCAGTGCCGTTTTCAGTTCCCGGACGCCGGCGGCGGTGACTCGAGCCCCCACGAGGCTCAGAGACTCGAGTGTTTGGAGACGAGAGATCGTCTTCAGACCTTCGTCCGTGACAACGGGCTTACTGAAGCCCGCGTGCGAATCGATCGAAAGCTTTTCCAGCTGTGGGAGGTTGGCGAGGTGGACGAGCCCTGGATCGGTCACTTTTGTGAGGCTGAGATCGAGCTCTCTCAGTTCGACGAGCGCAGCGAGGTGAACGAGTGCGTCGTCGTCGATTGCTGTTGCGAACAGATCGAGGACCTCCAGTCGTTTGAGCGGAGCAATGTTTCGTACGATTTTTCCGGTGAAGCGATTGCGGAATCCTGTCTGGCGGAGACTTAACGCCTGCAGCCCGCTTAGCTTCGTTAGATGGACAAGTCCGTCACCGGTCAGTGACCCACAGAATTCCACGCTGAGCGCGGTCAGTTGGTCCAAAGAGGAGATTGTGGCGAGACCCTTGTTGTCCAGTTCTGTGTTGGACACGTCCAGAAGCCGGAGATTGCGAAGACCCCGCAGGTGGTCCAGTCCGGATCCGGTGACTGGTGTACCTCCCAGAGCGACAGCGCGAAGCTCCCTGAGGGGCGTGAGGGCAGCGAGTCCGTCATCTGAAATCTGAGCGTCGGTGATATGCAGTTCCTGCAGCGAGCGTAGTTTGCCGACGGTGCTGAGCCATGTATCCGTGATCTGTCGGCCCTTGAGAATCAGTGTTTGCAGGTTATTGAGTTTTTCCAGGTGCGCAAGTCCGGCTGCTGAGACTTGGGTGAAACTGAGGTCAAGCGTGCGCAGATACTGAAGTCGGCTGACATGTTCCAGTGCCGCATCGTCGATGGTGGTTCCCGACAGGTCGAGAAACTCCAGTTCCGGAATCTGATGCAGGGATTCCAATGCTGCAGAGTCAATTGGTGTGTTTGTGAGGACGAGGCCCCGGAGCCGGGGAACCTCGTTAAAACTGGTCCGGATTCCTACAGTAAAATGCCCGTTCCGCCCGACATGATGTGCGTCAAGAATGATGACTTGACCATCTCCGGGCCCCTGCATCAGTTGCTCAGCTGCGATTCGTGAGAGACTGCGCCACCGGGCGGTTACCTGTTCCGTCCGCATGTCAGTGAACTTTGCCATGCGGACACCATCCGGGCCGCGACTTTCTTCAGAAGCATAAGTGCAGTCCGACAAGGTGACTACAAACATGATGACGAACAGTGCGTATGAACCAGCTCGCTGATTCATATTTGTTAAGTCAGAAGTCAACTGCACGAGATCTCCCTGTTTGAATTCCGCGAGCTGAGCTCAGTCTTCCGAAAGTCGAAAGCTCTGATAGGGTGTTTCCGATGCCGGTCCGTCACTGGCCCACATCGTACGTGATGTCAGATCGAGCACGATTGAGGCGAGTGTCTGAATCCGTGTAGGCGAATCCGGCTGGGAAAGGTCCACAAGCTGACAAATTGAATGTGTTGACGAGCTGCGGTCGGCAAGCCACTCCTGGACCAGTTCCGGCGTGACGGCATTCGGGTTCTTTGTTAGCTCAGTCCAGCGCTCACCGCGCACCAGACTGTTTTCGAACTCAGTGGGTTCGTCGACTTCGCGGCAGTGGTTGGTGTGCCAGTAGACTTCGTTGTGAGCCAGGTCACGGCGTGCGACCTTATGCGGGGCATATTCAAAATTAGCGGCGTCTCCTGATGAGTCAGCAAGGAGACAATTGACGGTTGCTCGTGGAGCGAAGTTTTCCAAAACCTGACAGGCTGCAGAAAGCGTCTGTGCCTGCAGAGCGACTCGTCCCAAAGCAACGAACAACTGGTCTCCCACGCTGGTCTTTTCCTCGCAATTCAATCCGGCGGCCACCACTCCGATTCCGTGTTCGTTAAAACCATACTTACCCGGTTGTCCGCATTCCGTAATCATAATGTGGTCGGGGAGATCGTCGCAGTGTGCTTTGACGATTGCCCGGAAGTCCATGACCTCGGGGCGCCAGTCCCAGCTTTGCCCAAGCAAACAGTGACCGGTTGCTGAATGTTCGGGGCCCACGTAAACATTGGAGCATTCTCCCAGCGCGTACTCTTCAAACGTGATTTCGTAACGGGCTGAGATCGAAAAAATATCCTCGAGTGTTTGTCCGGAACCCGCGGCAATGCCTTCATATTCTGTGATCAGCTCTTTACTGAGCCGCGATGTTGGCTCGATGAACAGGGCGGACCGGCGTCGAACCTCTGTGCGATCAAAACCGAGCTGCTTCCGAAAAAAAGAACCGTAAAATTCAATCGCGCGTTCGATCGGCTTTCTCAGCGTGCGGCCGTACTGTTCGCCACGCTCTCTGCTTGTGCCTCGCAGTTCAACGACGTGAAACGGTGCCATGTTGTTACCTGTTTATGCTTTGCCTGCAGCAATGACCGCCAGCGTACGTGTCATTTCGTTGTGTACGATCTGCAGGCCTTCGTCGATCCCCATGCCAGGTCGAGCCAGCACCCACGCCGGTTTAACGGCCAGTGCCAGGTGGGCCATCATGCGTCCCGACTGATCGGTGTCAGTACAGGAGCCACCCAGAATTGGGCGCACGCCTCCGGCCAGACAGTCCAGTATTGCCTGCCCGGCATTTGTGATGGCTCCAAGATCCGGGCTTTTCACATTGACCATGTCGGTCGCGCCGGCGGCGATGAATGCGCGGATGTCGTCAAGATCATTTGCCCATTCGTCAACGATCAGCGGTACCTGGACGCCACGTTTTTTCAGGGCCTCACGCAGTGCGCTGAAGAGTTCGATCTGTGCGTCGCGGCTGCTCATTAAAACGGGCGTTTCAAGGCACAGGCGGTACGGTCCGGCTGCGTCGTGAAGCGAAGCGATATAGTCAGCCATGCGATCGACCTGCTGTTCAAATGCGACGCCGATCATTCCATAGACATCGATGTGAAATTCGGGCAGGTAATCATCGCTGCCATATTTGGCAATGCGTTTCACAATCCAGCTGATGTAGTCATGTAATCGTTCGCCGTTCGCTCCAAGTACCTCCATGTCGTTGATGAGACCGTGAGGTAACACATCGGCTCTCTTGAGGATCGCTTTGTCGACACCCGTGTCACGTTCTTCACCGCACTGGACGTTGATGGGAATCATGCGGTCGGAGACAGAGACCCCAAAGTACGCGGCCAGTACTTCTGCCGGAGTCTTTGCTTCGTTGACTGCAGCGGCCTGGACAAGAGCCTGTGTTGCTCCGTAGAAAGCCGCTGCACGATGAAGTCCTCCGTCGAACGTCTGTGCTTCCAGCTCAGCGCACATCTCCGTGAAAGTTTTGACGGGTCGGCCCTCGAGATAGTTACAGACATCCTGCACGAACGGAATTTGTTCTTTGACAGAAAATCGTCCGGTACGGCCGCCGGCAGCCGAGTAGGCAACACTCATTCCGTCACCGACTGTGATTCCACCGTTGTCCAGGATCAGGATGATCGAGAACGCCTCACTGGGCTGGCGGATAGATGTGAAGCCTTGGGCCTGAGGTTGTCCCTCATAGAAATAGCCGTCCCGCTGAGCGCCCGCGCGGATTTCATCGAGGTCTTCGTTGTAGTGACCTCCCCGAGCCGGAACGACAATAGCTTTGGTGATCTGCATGGATTCTCACTCCGTCGGAAGTTCGTGGACAAGTCGCCCGGACTTGAAGACTTTGGCCGGCTTCCGCAGACGGTTCAGATCGTCAAGGGGATTGGCATCGAGCAGTGTGAGATCGGCGCGATAACCCTCCCTGACTGCTCCGACTTTCGGGATGTTCAGAAATCGGGCACCGTCGCTTGTTACGGTGCGTAACGCCTCGGCTGTCGAAAGGCCTGCTTCCGTGTAGGCAATGATTTCGTCAACCAGTGAGTCAAAGTAGGTATCAGTCGCACCACAGTCGGTACCGCCGATAATTTTGAGACCCAGCCGATGGAAATGCGCTGTGTTGGTGAGCCGACCTTCCAGCCGTTCGACGGCAGCCACGTCTCCGGAATTGTGTGCCCTGCCCGCTTTTTGAAAACGTTTGGCTGTCTGGAGTGCACTGAACACCGTTGGACTTGCCACAATTCCGTGGTCTCGAATCCGCAATGTGATTTCTTCGTCGTATCGGTAACGTCCAGGCGGTTCGACAAAATTGATATGTTCGATCATGTCCAGATTGGCCTGAATTGCGCGTTCGATACTCTCGGTTGCGTGACAGTGGGCTGTAATCTGTATTCCGTTGGCGTGTGCAACGTCCGAGGCCTCACGCATCAGTTCCAGAGGCAGATCGGCTTCGTGTGGCACGGTACCGGGGGTCAACCCGCCACCGGAAGCCATCAGTTTCACAAAACCGGCCCCCTGTTCCAGATGCCATTCGATCAGCTGACGAACTTCTTCCACGGTCGTGACTTCGCCGCCACCCATCCAGTGGCAGTGACCGCCGGGTCGCATGAGGGCGAAGCCGCAGCTGATAATATGTGGTCCGAGCACATCGCCACTTTCGACCTGACGCTGGAACTCGAACATAAGAGGCGCCGGTGCTGCCATGTCACGCATTGTGGTGATGCCAGATTCGATGGCGACACGGGCGTTGTGTTTGGCCCATTGAATGCGGATTTCGTCGGAAACCTCCAGATAGGAAGTGCGCGGAGCATTTCCACAGTCCAGAAAGAAATGGACGTGACAATCGATCAGGCCGGGGCACAGGTAGAGATCAGAAGCATCGATTTCCGCCAGATTGTTCTCTTGCGGAGATTCGTCCACGGATGCAATCACGCCCTGTTCGACGACGACCGATTGTCGCACGATTGTGCCCTGTTCAACGTCAACGACATTGGCGTTACGGAAGCAGAGACTCTCAGTATTCATGATTTGCTTTCCGCAGCACTTCCCAGGATTTCGTTCCGAACCTCAGCCGCCCCGGCTACCAGTGACTGCATTTTTTGCAGTGCGATGTGACGGGGACAATGATTCAATCCGCAGTCCGGTGTAATGATCAGATTTTCGGCAGACGCATACTGCAGAGCGCCGCGGATGGCGGTGGCGACATCTTGCGGGGTCTCCACGAAGTACGATTTCACGTCAATGACCCCGAAACCGATCTTTTGATCCGGGCGAAAATGTTGAAGCAGTTCAATCTGCGAAAACTCACGGTTGGCAAATTCCAGGTTGAACTGATCGCAGTTTGCTTCCAGAATCAACGGGAACAACTGTGCATAGTCGCGACGGTCCCGCGCGCGGCCCTTAAAGTTGCCGAAGCACAGGTGGAGCCCGACTCTCGCTGCCACTCCTTCGCGAGTACGGTTGAAAAGGTTCACCAGGCGTTTGACGTCCTCACCGGAAGTGGCATAGCGTGGCTCGTCGATCTGCAAAGACGTTGCCCCGGCCGCCACCAGAGCTTTCATCTCCGCGTTCACAATTTGGGCCATGTCTTCCAGAAGCTCATCCTCGTTTGCATACCCGTTGATTATCTGTAACGGCAGGGCAAGGGTCATCGGGCCGGGAACGCAGACCTTGACCGGTTCTTGTGTGATTGATCGGAGGAACACAAGTTCTTCGACGATACCAAGTCCCTGAGGAGCGGTGACCCTGTCAATTACTTCGTGCAGTGGGTTTTGATCATAGCCTGCCGCACCGAAACGCCGCTTCGGCGGGAGCGTACGCAGACCCGTAAAACGACCGTAGAAGTTCTGGATGAAGTCGCGACGGCGCATTTCGCCGTCCGTAAGGACGTCGAGTCCCGCGGTCTGTTGATCGAGTACCGCCAGTCGCACTGCGTCGTCGAGTGTTTCTCGCAGATCTGTTTCCCCCAGATCTGCGTGGCGTTCCAGCGCGATGGACAACCAGCCAGGCAGCGCGTAGCTGCCGATGAGTTCTGTGCGAAGAATTTCAGCCATTACTCCGTCCTTTCCAGACACTGTTTACGCTGAATCACCAGATTTTGGCTGAGTATTCTGTGCATGTGAGCCCCTTCCTTTGACGTTGATCCGACATCATGACGGAATCACGGATCAACCTCAACGCACAGACGGGGCTGACTTTTTCTATACGTCTGGTGTCATCATTCCGATTCGTTATCTGGTTCAGACGCAGAACACAGCAATGCATTCTGCCAGGACAATTGACAGTGTTCCCGCTGAGTTTTCCGAGGGCATTTGTAAGATTGGCAAATGCGGCCGGTTGCTGGTGTTCGGTCGGACAATTTGGAGTGATTGTCCGTGACGTTCGAAGGATAACATCGTCGTGCGGGCAGCAGGACCCATATCATCGTGGTTTCCGTAACTGTTGTCACACACCGGCTGGTGGTCTGGATTACGCGTCAGAATGGAGTCTTCCGGCCCGATCATGAAACGATAAACATCCAGGCGGTTACCGGAGTTGTGGTGCTCCATAATGTTCTTGAAAATGTACTGACGATCCTGGAAAATCAGCCCCAACGATCCCGGCCGGATCAATTTTCCTATCGATACAGGAGTCTGTTTTGTTCCATCGGCGTTCGATCCTGAAAGCCGGGAGTGTGGGGCTGTTCGGGCTGTCGTTGCCGGAACTGCTTCGACTGCGTCAAGCGGCTGCCTCGACTGTGCCGTCCGGAACGTTTGGCGGGGCGAAGTCCTGTATCCTGTTGTTTATGTGGGGTGGACCGGCGCATCAGGACACCTGGGACCTCAAACCGCAGGCGCCCGCAGAAATACGCGGTGAATTTAAGCCAATTCCGACGCGTGTCCCGGGTATTCAAATCAGCGAGCATTTTCCAATGCTCGCGAGTCGGACGGACAAACTCACAGTCATTCGCTCGATGACGCATGGAGAACTTGACCACGCCAGAGCGCCGCACGTCATGCTGACAGGTCAGCTTCCGCCGTCCAGCGGAGACTTTGCCGACGACTGGCCACCTCTGGGATCAGTGATGGCGAAGGCCGGACACAGCGACGGGGCGATGCCACCCTTCGTGTCCTTGCGGCCGAAACTCGATAACAACGTACCTCAGTTCATTGAGACCAGTCACGGACAGTCGGGCGGATGGTTGGGGCGCGGCTACGCTCCAATGATGATCGAAGCGGATCCAAACGGACCCGACTACCGGGTCGGTGGTGATTACGACCTGCATCCCGAGATCACTGTGTCCCGCCTGGACGGGAGGCGTCAGTTGCTGGAGTCTCTCAAGGTACGACTGCAGCAGCACAGTGAATCGTCGATCGCGACCATGGATCGGTATTATCGGCGAGCGTTTGAAATATTGAGTGACGCAACGGCGTCGGATGCGTTTGATCTCGAACTTGAATCCGATGACATCCGAGACCGCTATGGAAAGAATCCGCACGGGCAGACGGTACTGCAGGCGCGACGACTGGTCGAGCGAGGAGTGCCGTTGGTAACCGTCTTTTGGCCCAACGACGGAACAGTCGATCCTCCCAGTCTGTTCTGGGATACACACCGTCGCAACTTTGTCGACCTTAAGCAGCGGCTTATGCCTGTGGCCGATCGTGCCTTCTCTACGCTGCTGGACGATCTGCAGGAGCGTGGACTGCTGGACGAAACCCTGGTGGTCTGGACCGGTGAGTTCGGTCGTACGCCGAGAATCGGGCAATTCACCAACAACGCCGGGACGGGGGCAGACGGCCGGGACCACTGGCCGTTTTGTTTTACCAGTGTACTTGCAGGTGGCGGTACCCGGGACGGGTTTGTGTACGGTTCTTCGGATCGATACGCGGCCTATCCTGCTTCGGACGAGGTGTCGCCGGTTGATCTGATGGCGACCGTGCATCACCTGCTGGGACTTCCGCCGAAATTGAAGCTGCGTGATGTGCAGGGTCGACCGCGGGTTGTGTGTCCAGGTGAAGTTGTCCCAGGGTTAATGACATAGCAGTGTGCAAAGATTCGGTCAGGAGTCTCTCATACACTTAGTCCAACCTGGTTTTTATGGATGAGATCCACTAACACAGCTTGCGGTGGGATCTGTATTCTTATTTTCCTGGCTGGTCCATCGTTTGATTCAGCTTCAGTTGGCAGGAACTTCGGAAGTACACAATGCGAAAGCCAAATTCTCAGGAGATGCCCGATGAAGAAATTCTCAGAGATCCGCCTGGGATTCTGACCAGGTTTCGGGTCACCGCTGGTCTGCTGGCTGGTTTGCGCTGGCGAGATATGACGTCAGCGCGGGAGTTTATGTCTCTTCGATACGCGGAGCATCCATGGCCGGTACGAATCATCAGGCTGATTCTGTGGTCTCTGCATGTTATGTGGTATGAGGTTCCCGATTCTCTTCCCTGGGTCACAATGGATCCCGATATTTCGCACACGCCGTACTGGCTTACGATTAAGAATCCACTTGAGAACCATCCATGGGCGAATGATCCACAGGCCCGACTGCCCGAAACGGCCCCTGTGGTTGTCGTGGGGGCAGGCTTTGGGGGCGCGGCCGTTGCCTGGCACTGGTCAAAATATGGATCCGAGCCGCTGGTGGTGCTCGAACGCAACGAAGCGGCGAGCGGGGCTGCCGGACGCAACGGCGGCATTGTGGTAATGGCCGGCGGAACCTGTCACGGGTACTATGTGTATCAGCCCGTTCTCAGGTACCTCCGGGAAAGACATCCTCAAATGTCACCGGAGGAACGCGAGGCACGGGCCACCGCTTTCGCCGACACCTACGTGACGGCCGTTCAGGCCAGTCATGAAATGATTGCCCACACGATTGAGTCCGAGAGTATCGATTGTGATTACGCGCGAAATGGCTGGATGTTCTTCACTGATCCGCATGCGCAGCCGAATCTTGAGGCGTCCTTTGAGTTTGCCCGACGTATGGGCCATTCCGACTGGGTACGCCACTCTCCGGAGCAGGTCCGGGCACGCAGCGGTGTGAAGACAACCCTGGACGGTGCGGAGTCTGAGGGCAGCGCCACCTGGCACCCGGCCAAATGGGTCTGGGGGCTTCTGACGGCTGCTTTGAGAAGTCCGAACGTCGACCTGTTCACACGTACCGTAGTCCAGTCAGTTCAACGCGACGGTTCTTTCTACCTGGTCCGTACCAACCGCGGTACGATCCGAACGCCGCACGTGGTCAATGCTACCGAATCTCATACGCCGTCCGTCTTCAAAGAGTTCCTCTCACCATTTCCCGACCTGATTACACCGTATCGGGAGCAGGGGATGCATGCACAAGGTGGTCCTTCGTCGATGACACCGCGGATTGGCGTGAGTGGACCGCTGGGCTGGTTTTCCCGAGTGGCTGCCGGCGGAATCGTGTTTGGTTCCGACCATACTCCGGTAAGAAAGCAGCAGATCGGCGGCAATGATCCCTCACGTTTCATAACGCGTTATGAAAGTGCAGCGATTGGCAAACACTGGGATCCCGCTCCGCTGCACGTCACTCATGAATGGACCGGTACGACTTCGACGACACCGGATAAATATCCGGTTGTGGGCCTGCTCGACTCCTGCGGGCTGTACATGCTGGGGGGCTTTGCCGGCGCCGGATCGGCTGTTTCGTTTAATGCCGGACAGACAATTGTCAACCTGATCCTGGGAAGACCGTGTCAGCCGGACTACCATCCGGAGCAGTTCTTTTCTCCCTTCCGGTTCACCGATCCGGATCGTTACGGCAGAAGTCCGGAGTGAGTGCTAGAACTGTCGACTGAGTTTCACCGGCCAGGTTTGGGACGGAAGTTTCCAGCAGAAATTCCATACGCCAGGTCAGACGTGCGACTGCCGGAAAATTGTCCTCCCAACAGATCACCGAAAGGGAGCAGTACCTGGCTCTGCTGTGATAAATTTTCATCTGCTTGCATAAATACGGCCGGTCATTCGGGATTTCGAGGTAGTGGCAAATCCACGACTTTTCCTGATGCCGCGGACTGGTAAACGGCCAAAAGAATTTCGGTGGCCGCCGCCGCGATGTCTGCTGAGATGTTGCTCTGGCGACCGGTTTCGATGCAGTCCAGAAACCACGCAGCATCACGATTTGTCTGCTCTGGTGGTGTGATCCACGTTTGTCGAGGTTGTGGAATGAATTGATCCTCTCTTGGGGCCCCGCCCCACATACCCATCGGATCTTCAGGGTCACGTTCCGGCGGGACCCAGGGATCTGCATCTGCCCACACTGAGACACGGGGGCGATGTGCGTCTACCACTGATGTCTGCCTGGTTCCCACCAGGCAGGTACGGTCGAATCCGCCACCTGGATTTGACTGCCAGCCAGTGCGCCCTGCTGAAATTGTGGCCACCACACCATCGTCCAGTTCCAGCAACATCTGACCGAAATCTTCCATGTCGTTTGTCTGGTGTTCCCCAAAGAAATAGTTTCCGGTGGTAGCACAGACGCGTCGTACTGATCTGTTCTGTGAACTCAGCAGTGATACCAGTGAGTACACTCCTACGTTTGTCAGCTCGCGTTTCGATTCCACGAGTTCATATCGTGTTGGTGCCGGGTTTTCGTGTCGCCGATTTTCCAGGGCTGCCGTACCAGCGGGGCCTTTGGCAAAACACAGGTCTGCATGGAACGCTCTCAGGTCACCCAGCCGGTCGGACCGGAGTTCTCGCTGCAGCCGATCTGCTGTGTTAGTGTGTGAGAAGCTCCACATGTGACTGACAACGCCGGATTCGCGCACCGCTTTCCGGATGGCCTCGGCTTCTTCGAGTGTGGCGGCAAGTGGCTTGTCCAGATACAGGTGTTTTCCTGCGCGTGCTGCATCCACAATAATACCGGCCCGTCGAAATGGTTCCGCACAAACACTGACGATGTGCACATCATCGCGCCGAATCGCATCGTGAAGATCGGGCAGCAGCGGAATACCCAGTCGTTCGGCCAGTTGCTGATTGAGTCGCCGGCGACGAGGTGGCAGGTCGGGTTCGTCCGTCAGGCCGATCAGCCGGCATCGATCATCATTCGCCAGACTGACAGCGTACTGGGCCTGATGAGTGTGATCACCGGAAACCAGTAATACACCGTACGGTGGTTTCTGAGCCGTGAGCTCAGCTGGCTCTGCCATACCTGCATGTCTCTGGTCAGGTCGTATGCGATGCGATTTGTCTGCAGCGGGCGGAGACGATCCGGAACCACTTGTCAGTACCGAACATCCGGAACGCAGCGATGTCTGCAGCTGTTGGCAAAGAGATTTTTCAACGTCCGTCAGGTCCGATTCCTGCTGCCAGTCGGACTGAACGCCACGTTCGTGTTCCCAGGAAAGAATACCGTGATTGCCCCACACGACGAGTTCGAGCAAGGGATCAGTCGCGGCGCAGCAACCCACCGAGACCAGGGCGGACTGACCGTTTTCGAAAAGCGTTAGGGTACTTACATTCCCCGCTTCGACACTCCCGAACGCTGTTATGCGCTGAGGACGACTGTCAAACCAGGTTGTCATCGCGCTGAGCACCCGAGTCATCAGCCATTCGATTTGCCCGTGATCGGCGTCCATGTGAGCCGTAACACGGGCGGCGACGGGTTGCCCGACCTGCCCGGTTTGTAATGCCGCCTGTACAGTCTTTGATGCAGCGTCGAACGCATTCATCGTTCTGTCTCCATTTTTTATTGGTTGTTGGGTTGCTGGTCTTCAACAACAGGAATTGTTGAATTGAACGGCAGCCAGCTAATCGCACAGAGGAGGTACGTGACCGCACCTGTAACAAACACCAGTGGCCAGCCCGCAAATTCCGCGATAAACCCAAATAAGGCAGGAGCCAGCACCACCCCGATTGTTCCCATGGCGTTGTTGAATGCAAATACAGTTGCCGTAGCACGTCCGCCGATGTCGGTCACCGCTCCCCATGTCGTGGAAAGACTCCAGTCCGAGAAGAATTTTACGAAAAACAGCATTGTGCAGAATTTGTACGGGTCGTCGTACCAAAA
>JAKVAZ010000020.1 GCA_022447225.1 Fuerstiella sp.
ACCCGGAATTCCAGCTGCCATTACCTGAGCTGGGGCCCTTCTTTCCGCTATTGAAGACAATGAAAGCCGGAAGATCTCTCGATTCGCTTCCCAGTCCGTATGTCACCCAGGAGCCGATCGCGGGCCGGCCAAACTGGGGGGACCCGGTACTCATCATCAGCTGCGCCGGGGCGTGGTTGAAGGCGTCTGTGGTCATGGATCGAATGATGCACAGGTCATCTGCCACGCCGGCCGTGTGTGGTAGTAGCTCTGAGAGTTCCGTACCGGATTCACCGTGTCTGGAAAATTTGAACTTTGGTCCCAGTAATTTGGAGTTTGGATTGATGAAGGCAGTTCGATAGCCGTCCAGCAGATCGGACGGTGGCAACGTACCGTCCAGTCGCTGCAGCGTCGGCTTGTAGTCCAGGATTTCAAACTGGCTCGGACCACCCCCCATAAACAGCAGAATGACGTTTTTTGCTTTGGCCGGGAAATGTGGTTGTCGGGCAGCCAGCGGATTCACGGCAGCCTCAGCTCTGCTAATCGAATCCGCCATCAGGCCGGTCAGGGCAATCCGGCCCAGTCCAAGTCCACATTGTTGTAAGAACCAGCGGCGTTTTGCCGGTGCTGCCGTTCTTGCGACTGACACCGCTGTTTTGTTATGAACAATCATTATCCGAATTCCGGTTGAATTGTGCAGGTCCGGTTATGGCCCTGCATCGAACACGTCTATTGCCGGGTTATTGTTTCGTCGATATTCAGAATTGCCCGACATACCACAATCCACGGTGCCAGGTTCCTGGCTTGCTTTGTGGTGAGTTGGCGTTCAGTGCCAGGTAATCCGTTGATGAGTTTGTCGACGTCGATTTCGTTCGCTGAAATACGTGTGCGCTGCTGATCGAGCAGTGTTTGCAGGATTTGCAACTCAGCTTGAGTTGGCGACCGACTGACGCACAACCGATGAGCGTAACTCAGACGCTGGCTATCCTCCGGATCAGACTCCCGCAGCACCCGAACCGCCATGGCTTGCGCGCACTGAACGAATTGCGGTTCGTTAAGCAGCACCAGTGCCTGCAGTGGAGTGTTGCTTCGCGGCCGACGGACGCAGGAGGTGTCCCCTTTGGGAGCGTCAAACAGCTGCATTGCCGGATAGGGAACACTGCGGTAACCGTGAATATACAGACTTCGGCGATACTGCTGATCATCGGTAGACAGGTACCAGTGCTTGGGGCCATAACTCGCGGGAGGTTGAAATAGAAACTCGGGAGCCGGTGGATAGACGCTCGGACCACCAATCACGCGGTTCAACAGTCCGCTGGCAGTCAGTGCGATGTCCCGTACCAATTCTGCGTCCACGCGAGTGCGGGGGGCACGCCCCAACAACTCGTTGTAGGGATCCGATTCTCGCTGTTCGGGCGATCCACCGGCTGCCTGTCGATATGTTGCTGAATTCACGATCAGACGGTGAATGTGTTTCAAACTCCACTGATTCTCCATTAATTCGACAGCCAGCCAGTCGATCAGCTTTGGGTGTGTAGGACCCGGAGACTGAAAACCGAAGTCTTCGGGAGTTGATACAATTCCCCGTCCGAAATAGGCCTGCCATATGCGATTTACGATGACACGGGCTGTCGTTGGAGCCTCATCCGAGACCAGCCACTTCGCGAATCGTAGTCGGTCGGGCTCACTGGATTTCGGAAATGCGTGCAGAAACGCCGGTGTTCCTGATGTGACCTGTTCACCGGGGTTCAAAAAGTCTCCGCGTGTCAGGATATGGGTCGTTCGGGTCGTCGAACGCGACCGCACCACAAGTTGTGATTCTGCTTCCGGAAACCTTTTCCACAGTTGTTCAATTTTGGTGTTGTCTTCGGCGAACTCAGAAACGGTTGTCCTCCAGTAGCTGAACAACTGATTATTGTGTTCCACTGTCCGTTCCGGTTTCGGAATCTGCAGCACGGCCTCAATCAAAGAGGGTAGCTTCGATTCTTCAGCGGTGTCGCTTTCGGTCACCGAAAATTGATATCGCCCCAGCAGATAATTTTGGTTGTCGTCTGAATTCCAGCCGCCATGGCGCTGCCGCAGTGTGAAAGACAGAATCACTTCACCGGAGGCTGAAACCGGGTGTTCCGGAAAAAACACAGCATGACAATTTCGGTTGCGCCGACCCGGACCATTATCTGTGGTCCATGCCGTCTTGTCGTCGCCGTCGATTGCATATTGAATCGGTCCGGTCACACGAGTGTCGCTGTCCGCATCCTTTTCGCGATAGATCAACGGCAGATCTGAATGTGCCGGATTGATGTCTGCCCATGCTCGTACCAGTTTGATTTTCTGCTGCTCGTCGGGAGCATCAGCCGGAGCAATTGACACCTCAAATGAGGAGAGTGCACCAGTTCCTGAGACCGACCGACCGGGACCGCTCCGAGGCAGTTGCGGATGCGTCAGTACGTCCAGACGAAATGCCGTTAAGTTTTCCGCAGTCGTTCTGAGGCTAAAGGTATCGTTAGTCTTCGTAGGGGCGTAGCTTTCACTGATGATCGATCCGTCATTTAGTATTCGAAATTTTTGTCCTGAGTACGGGCGATCTGTGGGGATGACGATTCGCCAATCCACCAGTTTTTCTGTTTCATGCTGGGTCCACTTCGATAGTTGATCCTTCCAGTCCGGCACGCGCCGTTTTATATCGGTTTCGATTTCAGCGATGTCGTTCAACACATGCTGACGTTGCTGATCCTGAGACGGAGTAAAGACCGTTGCCGTTGCTTCATGAAAATTATTCAGGGCGGCGAACATTCGGTAATACTCGCGTTGACTCAGTGGGTCATATTTGTGCGTGTGGCACTGAGCGCACTGAGTCGTGATCCCAAGAATCGCTTTACCGATTGCATCCATTCGGTCAAACATTCCTTCAACTCGAAACTGTTCCGGGTCGGCGCCTCCTTCTTCGTTAACCATGGAGTTTCGGAGAAACCCGGTGGCAACCAGTTCCGACTGACCTGCGGCTGGTAACAGGTCTCCGGCAATCTGCTGAATTACGAATTCGTCATAGGGCATATCGTCGTTCATCGCAGCGATCACCCAGTCGCGGTAGAACCAGACACTTCGCTGTTTATCTTTTTCGTAGCCATCAGAATCAGCATATCGAGCCGCGTCCAGCCACCAGCGTCCCCATCGTTCTCCGAAGTGCTCAGATTTGAATATCTGTTCGAGCAGGTTTTGAAAGGAGTTGTTTCGCGTGTCTGAGAGGAAAGTATCGACGCTTGCAGGAGAAGGTGGCAGTCCGAGTAAATCGAGATACAGTCGACGAATCAAGGTCACTCGATCCGCTGGTTCCGACGGACTCATCTTCTGAGATTCAAGTTTTGCCAGAACGAACCGGTCGATCGGGTTACGGATCCATTCGTTGTTCCGGACTGACGGAAGTTCCGGGCGTTCCGGTGATTCAAACGCCCAGTGCCGGGAGTATTCGGCTCCTTCCTGTATCCATGTCAAGAGAAGTTCTGTTTCTTCCTCGGAGATCATTTTTTCAGTCGACGGTGGTGGCATCCTGACGTTTGGGTCGTCTGACGTAATGCGATTTAAAAGCTCGCTGGACTTCGGGTTATTCGGTTTGATCGCACCGGCGGCGACGGCGTCGCTGCGAACATCCAGCCTCAGATCTGCCTGACGATTCCCATCATCCGGTCCGTGGCAACGGAAGCATTTGTCAGAAAGCAGCGGCCGGATATCACGGCTAAAGTTGACATCAGCTGCCTGACAAAATTCGCCGGCAAAGGCAAGCAGCACGGTCGTCATGAGGATTGTGTCTTTCATGTCACCAGTCTGTCTGCCTGGCAGAGTAAATTCAATTGAACCTGCCGCCGGGACGCGGATCGAATGTTCCACGACCACACGCACAAATGAGATTCAAAGAAAAATTCATGGATGATGTGTTTCCTGTGCGTTTGCAACGGAGCTGAATTTTTCCATCCAGTGCTGGACCTGCATTGCATCCGTGTACGTTGCTCCGACCGGGACGGACTGCAAGCCGCGTACGACTCGGCAGAAACACCGTTGTTCCTCGGCCATCATTCCGCTGGGTGGATCGGAGCGTATTTCGAGTGCCAATGGCCAGGACGCCTGCGAGTCCCAGACTTCGATGGGCCTTGGATTTGGCGTCAGTCTGGCTGACCATCCCTCCCCGAATACTTCGGCTCGATCAAATCCTCGTGGTGGCATTCCTGATGGAGTGAGGTACGACGCTGCGAACGATGCAAGCGGGCCTCGATCCCACCTGAGCTGCGCCAATGCCAGATCGATCTCTCCGTCAGCCGTGCGATGGAATTGCGCACTGAAGTGATCTGGTTCAGCGCGATCGAGCAATACCTGCACCGAGTAGAGATCGTGGACCATTGCCGCATGCAGCGGATTCTCTCCAGGAAAGTCCCTGACGATGCTGGCCGGGCGATGCCGTACGCAGTTAATGTATGAAATTGATCCGCGCTGCTGCACCTCACTGAGTAACTGCTGATACTCGCTGTTAAACAGCAGGATGTGTCCGATCATAAGATTGCGCGAGTCTGCCTTCACCAGAGTTGCCAGGCTCCGGCTTTCGTCCAGGTTGTCCGAAATCGGTTTTTCCAGCAGGACGGTTTTTCCACTCTTCAGCAGAAGCGTGGTGATGGAGACATGTGAGGCCGTACTGCTGGCAACGATCCATGCTTCCGCCGGGGATTCAGAAACAGCTTGCTCAAGACTGGTCCAGCCGCGAATACCGGGCAGTTCCCGGGCCATCTTGTCCAGACTGTCCTGTCGTCGAGCCACCAGTGCCACCAGTTCCGCTTCTGCAATTCCGGCTGCTGTCAGAGCATGCAGGCGTCCGAAACGGCCGAGGCCAATCACACCCAGCTTCACAGGTGCAGAATGATTCGGGATCATTGTTATAAGTGACTCCATGGAAAAAACAGAAGTTCTGACCAGGCACATTTTGTGGCGTCCGATGTTCCACTGATCCAGGCCGGATCCGGAAACGGACGCCGATTGTCGCATTCCGTTCAACGATGCCCTGTTCGGAGCGCATCACAGAAACTACATTCCGGCTGTCCAACAATGGTTTGAGTTGCCTGTATTTGGAGCGATTACCGGAAACGGATCCTACTATGACGATGACAGACTCTGAAACGCTGAAGCAACAAATCCGCAGGAACGTCGATCGGAAACGCGATGAGATCATCAACATCGGGGAAACGATCATGGATGCACCGGAGCTGGGTTTCAAGGAAACTCAAACTGCGGAGCGTGTGCGGCAGTTATTCAGTCAGTGCCGCCTTCCGTTTGAAGACGGACTGGCACTGACTGGTGTCAAAGCGATTCTGCGCGGTGCAAAACCAGGTCCGACAATTGCTTTGATGGGGGAACTGGATGCTTTGCAGGTGCCCGGTCACCCGCGGGCAGATCCGGACACGGGGGCAGCACATGCCTGCGGTCACAATGCTCAGATTGCAGGATTACTCGGTGCAGCCACCGCATTGTGCGATGCCGACATCGCACAGCATATTGCGGGTAATATCGTCTTCTTCGCAGTTCCCGCGGAAGAGTTTGTCGAGATCGACTATCGGATCGGTCTGGTGAGGGAAGGAAAAACGGGATTTCTGACCGGTAAACAGGAACTGATCAGGCTTGGGCACTTCGATGATGTTGATATGGCTGTGATGATTCACTCCACAAGTCCGGAAGTTGCGGAAGGCCAGGTGGGACTTTCTCCGTCATCCAACGGGTTTTTGGCAAAAAGCATTCGTTTTCTGGGCCGGGCAGCCCATTCCGGTGCGATGCCGGAACGTGGAATCAACGCCCTTTATGCCGCACAACTTGCTCTGAGCGGAATCAACGCGCAACGAGAAACGTTTCGAGATGAAGATTTCGTGCGAGTGCATCCGATTATCACCAAAGGTGGAGACCTTGTGAACATTGTTCCGGCTGAAGTCTGCATGGAAACTTACGTGCGGGCTAAAACACCGGAAGCGATCCAGGATGCATCTCAGAAAGTTGATCGTGCTCTTCGCGGTGCTGCGGTGGCGATGGGGTGTCAGGTCGAAATCGATACCGTGCCGGGAGATCTTCCGCTCATTAACAACGCAGATCTGGCGGCGCTCTTCCGCGATACGGCGAGCCAGCTAATCGGAGATGACTGTTACTGTGAATACACTCACGCACCAGGGTCCACGGATGCCGGTGACCTGAGCCAGATCATGCCGGTACTTCATCCGTATATGACGGGGGCGTCCGGAGCCCATCACCAGACGGACTGGTGCATAGCCGATCATCAGCATGGTTATGTGACCCCTGCCGCGACTCTTGCTCTGATGGCGGCAGAACTTCTGATGAATGATGCGGCGAAAGCCCGAAATATTCTTGACGGTTACAGTCCCGCAATGAAAAAAGACGAGTATCTCCGGCGGCAGACATCGGTCTTTAATAAAGAGCTATTCGACGGGACAAAGTAAGAGGAATGGTGGTTAGACGGATTCAGCTGGTCTACTACGTCATGATCTGAGCAATCGGGTTGCCGCGATCGAGATCGAGCCGTTTGCGACCAGGGATGTCCAGACATGCGGGTCAAGTCCGGGCAATTATAGGACCGTGGCGTGGATGTCTGTGACATAGTGAGCATCTTCGACAGCGTGGAAGCCCAGTTCGTCCGTGTGGCCATGGACAAAGCCGCGTTTCACACCGGCACCCGCGAACCATATCGTGAAACTGTGTGGATGATGATCAAGGCCGGTGTGTTCTTTGTGGTTGCCGCGGATTTCTACTCCCGGCGTGTGTCCAAACTCAGTGCAGAACACGACGAGTGTGTCATCAAACATTCGGAGTGTCACTCTTTTATCAAGAGTCCTTCCGCTTTTGAGGCCAAATGCACCGTGCCGGACAGACCATCAGACACGGAAATTTTTTGAACCGTAAGGCAGCCGAGCTGCGCAAACGGTTTCGGCCCCCTCTGATCCGAACATCCGGCTGGTAGGTTTATTCTTCGATACCAGGATCCGGATCTTCGCCATCGTCCGGCAGTTCTTCATTTAGCAGTGGCTCATCTTCAAACAATGACGATTCATGTTCTGAACCGTTTTCCGGCGACATTTCCATCTGCATACCTCCGAACATTGGTCCAAGCATTCCGCCAATACCAGCCTGCATCTGTTCAACTGCCCTGTTGAACTGCTCCTGGTCTTCTGCAGCTTCAAGAGGCTGCAGGGCACCTATGACCATACTTGTCATCACAGAAACCATAATCGCATTTTCCTCAGCAGATGTTGGCAACTGCGACAGTGTGGCCGTGGCATCGGCAATGCTTTTGTCCCAACCGCTGGCCAGGTCGGCCGGAATCCAGCGGTCATCGACCTTTACAAAATCGACTTCCTCAGATTCCGTACTGTTTAACGGATTTGTGATTTTCAAAGTTGCTGTGTCATCTGCAGAGCTAATCGTCTCAATTCTTGCGTCTTTCAGTGACGACAGTGCCACACCGTCCGGTGACAACTTGGACAGTTCGTCAAGCTGACCGATCAGGTTCGACGCCGGTCCGGCAAAGAATTTACCGCCTTCAAACTGCTTCAGTGATTCAAGATCGGTATGATCCATGATGGTTTTTAGAAGACCCGTGATATGCGGAATCGTGTTCCCCAGACTTTCACTTTGTCCGGATTCCTGAATGAACGGGACATTGACGATGAAATCCGCCTTGGTGCTGAGAACTGAGTGGATCTGTGCGACCACACCGTGAATCTGCTTCCATTGAGTTGGATCCATTGCGTTGCCAAATGTTTGAACAACGGTGTTGACATCCTGCTGGTATCCGACGGGCAATGCCTTCCAGACGACATTTGCTTTTCCGGCAGATAGTCCGTCAATGACTGCCTGAACAGCCGATTCGGCCGTGTCTTTATCCGGAACAACTTCGACTGGTGCCGGCTGGCTGACGCTAACCGGCTGTTCCGGTGTGTCTTCACCGCATCCGGTTGTCAGCAGCAGTGCAGCTGGTGCCAGTACTCTAAACGAGATCTTCATCTGTTTGGTGCTCCTGTGATCTATTCTGTGAAGGACGTTTGATCTATCTGCCGTTCAACGATAGCCCCGCTCACCCGTCAGCAGACCGCGATACGAGCCGTGTCCTGGACACTGTTGTTTTGCTGACTGCTCCACAGGCAGATCGTATCGGTCACCCTCCTGAACGAAATACCGAGGCATACAGATTGCTGTAATTCCTTTGGATTCGGAATTTACGGCGAATCGGTTCGCATAAAGTTTGGGCACATCCTGCACACACCGGAGCCGGGAGGTTCCGGCCTGTCAGGAACAGTCAACACGTTCAAATACGACAATGAATCGTTTGCAAAAAATGCTATAGTGGGTTGGATGCAGCCAAGAATTATTGAAACAGACGACGAATTTCACGATCTGTGTGAGCACATTCGCAGCGAACAACTGGTTGGCTTCGATACCGAATTTGTCTCGGACAATACCTACCGCCCTGCATTGGGACTGTTGCAGTTCGCTACGCAAAGCTGTGCTGCCGTTGTGGATCCTCTGGCTGTCACTGATCTTTCAGCGTGGTGGCAGATCATGGCAGATGATGAAACGACTGTCGTTGTTCACGGAGGACAGGCAGAAATCCGATTTTGTCTTCAGCTTCTGGGGCGTCCTCCACAGCGTCTGTTTGATATCCAGCTGGCTGAGGGATTTCGCAGTTCCAGTTATCCACTTTCGTATTCCGCAATTGTGAAACGGGTGATCAATCAGCGTGTGGATGGCAGCCAGACTCGTACCGACTGGACTCGCCGGCCTCTTTCCGAAGCTCAGTTACGTTATGCACTGGAAGATGTTGAATACCTGATTGAAATCCATGAGAAACAGGCTGCCTCGCTGGAAAAACTGGGGCGTCTGGTCTGGGCGGAGCAGGAAGTCTCTCGTTTGATTGCAGACATTTGTAATGATGATGAAGCGGAACCCTGGGAGAGACTTTCCGGAACTCACAAATTAAGTCGACGTGATCTGGCTGTGCTGCAGCGTCTCGCCCTGTGGCGGGAAAACGAGGCAGGCAGAAAGAACCGCCCCGTCCGTCGAATCCTGCGGGACGATCTGCTGGTCGATCTGGCACGGCGTCAGCCCGGTTCAGAAAAACAGGCTTTGGCAACCCGTGATCTCAACCGACGAGAGTATCGTCGATATATGCAGGATGTGGTTGATGTGATTCGGGAAGCACAGAAGATCGGGGAACAGGATCTGCCTCCCAAACGTCGCAGTCGTCGCGAAGATGCATCGTCAGATGAACAGGTTGTGGCAAAGTTGCTGGCGCTGTCACTTTCGAATCGCTGCGCCGAGATTGACATGGCTTACACCCTGGTAGCCAACAATCGTGATCTGCTGGAGCTGGTTCGCCATCACCGACTTGGTGAACGCAACGGAGATACACCGCGTATGATGAAGGGGTGGCGCAACGAATTATTTGGTGATTTGCTGCGAGATGTGATGGACGGAAAAGTAGCATTTCGGGTCGCTCCGCTAGGGACAGGTGCGCCGCTGGTTTTCGAATAGGGCGACATCCGGGCATTCACCGGCTGCAGCGTTGCCGACATTACCGCACCTTTTTGCAGCATTCTGAGATTCATCGGCAGTAACCCTTACCAGACCACTGTTGAGCGACCAGAATTCTGCATCAGATTCGGCGGATGCAGAATTCTAATCCGGTTTGATCGGAGTTTTTTCCGTTTGACTGTGCAGAATGGTTTACGGACATCGGTTTGCTGATTTGTTTCTCATCTGTCTATTCAAAATGACACTGGATCAGGTTCGGCACGAAACAGAACAGTCTGAAGCCGCGGTGAGTGATGTGACGCCTGCCGATTGACAGTCATTCAGGATTTTCGACTGTTGACGGAGAATTGAATGTTTTCAGGTCTCTCTCGGTATTCGGATTTCAGCCCGGGGCTGTTGGCGAAATCGTCGATACCGGCGATGATGGTGCCGTTGTCCGTCAAAGACTTCGGTTTTAACCCAGAATTTGAGCGGCTGTTTAATTCGTATCAGTCAAAGTGGATTCGGCAGCCGATTTCCCAGCACGACAGGTGAGCCCAGGTGTCACACGAAATTTATCGTAACCCGTTGAACACCCGTTATGCGTCCGGAGAAATGTCGGCTATCTGGTCGGCTCAAAAAAAACATTCCACCTGGCGGCGGTTGTGGATTGCACTGGCGGAGTCGCAGCAGGAACTTGGACTGCATATCACTGACGTGCAACTGAACGAAATGCGCAGCACCGCTGACGATATTGATTTTGATGTTGCCGCCCGTTTCGAACGAGAGCTTCGTCACGATGTGATGGCACACGTTCATGCATGGGGAGAGCAGTGTCCGGCCGCCCGTAAAGATATTCATCTGGGAGCGACCAGTTGCTATGTCACGGACAATGCAGAACTGATTCAGATCCGCGAGAGTCTTCTTTTGATACGTCGCCGGATTGTCCAGGTGATCGACCGGCTGGCGGAATTTTCGATCGCATATCGTGACCTTCCCTGTCTCGGATTCACGCACATGCAGCCGGCTCAGCCAACGACGGTTGGAAAGCGAGCTACGTTGTGGTGCTGGGACCTGATTCTTGATCTTGAAGAAATTGAACACCGGCTGTCAACTCTGCGATTTCGTGGAGTCAAAGGAACCACCGGGACGCAGGCAACCTTTCTGAGCCTGTTCAACGGCGACCATGCGAAGGTCGAACAGCTTGATCGAATGGTCACCAAAAAGATGGGCTTTGATTCACGTCATGCAGTCACCGGGCAGACGTATTCCCGCAAGGTGGACTCGCATGTACTCCAGACCTTGAATGGCATCGGCCAGTCATGTCATAAGGCAGGATCTGACATTCGACTTCTGCAGCATCGTAAGGAAGTTGAAGAACCGTTTGGAAAGAAGCAGATTGGATCCTCTGCGATGGCCTATAAGCGGAATCCCATGCGTTCGGAACGCATGTGTGGCCTGGCGAGATTTGCGATGAGCATGCAGGCGGGCGCTGATGCAACAACAGCCACTCAGTGGATGGAACGTTCACTGGATGACAGCGCGATTCGACGCCTCACACTGCCCCAGGGTTTTTTGGCAGTCGACGCGTGTCTGATCCTGTATCGCAGTATTGCTGATGGAATGGTCGTCTATCCCCACGTGATCGCACAGCATCTCGGTGCAGAGTTGCCGTTCATGGCTACAGAGGAAATTTTGATGGCCGGTGTTCGGGCGGGAGGTGATCGACAGACACTGCATGAACGAATCCGGGTTCACAGTCAGGAGGCAGCAGACATCGTAAAACAGCATGGGAAGCCAAACGACCTCATTAATCGTTTGAAACAGGACACCAGTTTTGCAGGTGTGGATCTGGACGGCACACTCGATGCGTCACTGTATATCGGACGAGCACCGGAACAGGTCGATGCGTTCATTGCAGAGCAGGTCAACCCGGTCCGGACGCGACTCGCTGAGGACCTGTCACCGGATGCTGAAGACGTCAAAGTCTGAATTATGTAAACTGCATGTTGCAATTGATTCAGCTCCTGTCTGGGCATGATGCAACAGACAGGTGAATCGCTGGATCAGTATCGTGTTACGCAGTCTCGCCTGAGGAATTCAACGTTTCTGAACGAGAGACGGGTGCAGGTCGGTGTGGAGTCGGGTATCAGTTGCTGCATCGAAACCCGGGACGAAGCAGGTGCCACTGATCCGGTCAATGCAGATGCTGAGCGCGCCATGACGGAAAATGCCCGATGATTGTGCGGGCCGTCGGATCAGCGATGAGTCGGCCGTGACGTACAGTCGTCATTCATCCGCATCTTCGGTGTGATAAGAAATCAGGCTGTGGACATCATACGGTGCAAGGCGCTGTCTACCGTTCAGAAATGTCAGCTCAATGACAAATGCCAGTCCAACGATGTTGGCGTGTTGTCGTTCTGCCAGACGCAGACAGGCTTCCATAGTGCCGCCTGTCGCCAGCAGATCATCAACCAGTAGCACATGCTCTCCGGCTTCAACCGCGTCTCGATGAATCTCAAGTGTATCCGTTCCGTATTCCAGGTCGTATTCAAATGACTGTGTTTCGAACGGCAGCTTGCCGGGTTTTCGGACCGGAACGAAGGCTGCCCCTAATTCCATCGCCAAAGGTGCCCCAAAGACAAAACCCCGGGCTTCAGCCGCCAGTACTGACGTAACTCCGGAATCTCGAAACGGGGCAGCGACCCTTTGGATCACTTCCTTCATTGCGGCAGCTGATTTCAGCAGCGGGGTGATGTCCCGGAACATAATGCCTGGCTTTGGAAAGTCAGGAATGGAACGGATATGTTCTTTAAGATTCATCCGGAACTCAGCAGCTAAAAAGTTGACGCGGATCGGAATCACACGCAAATGGCTGGAAGCTGATCAGCTTAACCAATCGACACCGAATCATCTGGAAGTCACGGGACTGTTCCGTCCGGGGCCGTCTCTTCAGATTGCAGATCATCCAGAGTGATCCTGGCCGTCTGAATATAGCTCAGATTTGGGAACTCCTTGCTGAGATAGGAATTCCCCTGATTTTTGAGGTGCCCCTGATTCGGACGCTCTCCGTACTCACTGTTGATTCTGTCAACCACTTCCATTCCCTGAATCACTTGTCCAAATGCCGAAAAGCCCATTCCGTCGAGATTGTTGTTGTCACCGTAACTGATAAACAGCTGAGTCGTCCGCGAGTTCGGGGCGCTGGACTTGGCGAATGTCAGAAAACCACGCTTGTTACCCTGCAGAACCGGCTCATCCTGAAGTCCATTTGACCATTTCACATTTTGTGCCGGATCCGCCGGTAGCCCGAACTGCACCACGAATCCCGGAACAACACGAAAGAAGCCTGAATCGTCAAAAAATTTATCCTGTACCAGTCTGTAAAAACGATCGGCACCAATCGGAGCCCACTCACGATTCACTTCCACCAGAAATTTTCCTTCGGTGGTCACAAACTCTGCCTGAAAAATGCCTGTTGTGGTTATGTCCGGCGACAGTTCCTGCGTAGTACGCGACTCCGGTCGGATTTCAGCAGGTTCATTCGGTCCATGGTAGGTTGGTGGTACTGCGTTGTCCGTTCCCGATGTGCATCCGGCAAAGACAATCCAGCAGACCCAGACCGGTCCAAAAATCAAACGCGACATGATCGTATCCAAGTAAAAACAGTGACTTCCGTTGTCGAAACCTGAACTGCACCGGATTTTGAGTGGATTTTCGTCCACACTCAAGCGCAGCGGAGTGTTTTTCGTGATACCCGTAATTTCAATTCAGCTGTCAGCTGAAAAAAATTTCCGTACACCTAATCGAAATCGTAGCTTTGGTAAGCACGGCTTGTGCTGAAATCCGAATGTAATCTGGTGATGAGTCTAATCCACCGGTGTCAGTGAGACAGAAATCACGACACCCGACGTCACCAGGTACGAGTGAGTGTGTTTGCCCTAACTTACTTACGTTTTGAGCCTGTAATAGGCAGGTTGTTCTGTTAAGACAGAATGTCGTGGATGACCTGGCCGTGTACATCGGTCAGACGGAAGTCTCGTCCGGCGTAGCGGTACGTGAGTCGTTTGTGATCCAGTCCGAGGGCATGCAGGATCGTGGCGTGCAGATCGTGGACGCTGGTGCGATTCTCCACTGCCGCAAAACCAAAGTCGTCGGTGGCTCCATAAATCGTGCCACCGCGGATGCCGCCACCAGCCATCCACACCGAAAAGCCGTAGTGGTTATGGTCGCGACCCAGACCTGGTTTGTCTTCACCCATGAGTTCCACCGTGGGTGTTCTTCCGAATTCTCCACCCCAGAGAATTAATGTTTCATCGAGAAGTCCCCGTTGTCTGAGATCTGTCATCAGTGCAGCAATCGGGCCGTCGATATCGGCAGATAGTTGCGGCAGTCTGTCGGCAATTTGTGAATGAGTATCCCACGGCTGGCTGGCTCCATGCCACAATTGAACGTAGCGTACGCCTCGTTCAACCAGACGTCGTGCGATCAGCGTCTGACGACCATGTGTCGTGAGTCCATAACTGTCCTGCACGTGTTTTGGTTCACTGGACAGGTCAAACGCTTCGGCGGCGGCTTCCTGCATGCGAAAAGCGAGTTCATAAGAGTGTATTCGGGCGTCCAGACGGTCATCCTCCCGGGATTCGCGATGTTTCAGATTCCAGTGTCGCAGCAGGTCGAGCTGTCGACGCTGGTCAGCTGTTGCCACATTGGGGTGTTCAATGTTTTCGATGAGTTTGCTGAGTTCTGTATACTGAGTATCAATGTGAGTGCCCTGATAGGCGCCCGGCAAAAAGGCGGCCTGCCAGTTTTCCGAATCCTTGATGGGAAGCCCCTTTGGACACATAGCAATGAAACCTGGCAGGTTTTCGTTTTCAGATCCCAGACCGTACAGCACCCACGCTCCCATACTTGGCCGAGGTTGCACGCTGTCACCGCAATTCATCAGCATCAGCGATGGTTCATGATTCGGCACCTGAGCGTACATCGATCGAATCACCGCAATGTCATCAGCGTGGGCTGCAGTTTTTGAGAACAGGTCACTTACCGGCAGGCCGGATTCACCGTATTGTCGAAATCGGAACGGAGACGGGAGTGCAGCACCTGTGCGTCGTTCTGTAGGCTGAGTACCGGGAACCGATTTACCGGCATATTTCTGAAGCGCAGGTTTGGGATCGAAAGTATCGACGTGAGACGGGCCTCCATTCAGAAAGAAGTGAATGACATGTTTCGCACGACCGAAGCCGTGAGGTGATTGTTGACGCAGTCGGCTGCCGGTTGTCGCAGTGTCGTTTGCCACTGATCGTCCGTCGTTGGCCAGGACTTCAGCAAGTCCCAGACTGCCCAGACCCAGACCGGAACGTGTAAGCATGGTTCGACGTGAAAGTCTGCCGACTGCGATGTGTTTGTCCGGGTTAATCACAGGTTGTTCCAGTCACATCTCTTGGATCTATCATTTATCAATCTCTGTACCGGAACTCCCCGACACGACTTACGCTACAGTCTGTGTCCATCAGGACGCGTTTAAGTTTCCGACAGCAACTGCGACGATGTGTTAATCATGACCAGTCTGATCGATATTAACACTTTTCAGCATACGCTAATCAGAAACGGTTACCAGCAATTCTCCAGTCTACGGCCAAAGCCGCCCGGACAGTTGTATTCCGGTTTACTGTCAACTTAGTCAACGAACAGAAATTCGTTACTGCACAGCAGGACCTGAGCCAGTTGTTCCCAGGGACTCAGCGGTTCGGGGACTGGTCCGCTGAAGTCTCTCACGGAGTTCCAGCTCATACCTTCTTTGATGGTGTCAGATTCGTGGATGTTGACTTCCCAGACGAACTGGTCATTGTTCAGGATCTCACCGAAGTCTGCCACGAAGTCAATTGTATCGCCTTTTCTGACCAGGAAACTTCCAACATTCAGGTCGACCGTCTGTTGGTGTACTTTTTGTCCCGCCAGTTTTCCTGTCTGGCCGCTGACAATGAATGCTCGTATCCCGTCTCCTGGTTTCGATTCGTGAACCATGGTGGATACAATGGTTATCTTCATGTCCCGGGGAGCGGTCCAGCGCCGGATACAGGCGTGCTGTCGGTCGTCTCCGGGGTGTCCTCCGGTCGCTGTCAGCTGCACCTGGCCCAGAGTGCTGTCGGGGTAGTCCGTTCCACCCTGCCACACTGATTCAGTAAAGACAGGCATGGGCTTTGTGTCGACGACCCTGCCCTGCTCTTCATCGAATGTTCCGTAAAGATATTTCCAGTCTCTCATCCGGACAGGGACAGATGAAGGTGTCAATTCGGCTTTCGCGACCATTGCCAGAGCCTGATTAAGCTCATCCGGTTGTGGTGTTCTCTGAATAACTCGCTGAAACAGAGTCCGTACGCGAACGCTCGGAGAAGAGATGTTTGCTGTCAATGCCGTCAGTTTTTGTGCGCGTTGCTGAACAAGCGGATGATTCAGGTAGAACAATGCCTGTTGAGGAACTGTGGTTTCACTTCGACGAGGGATATGGATGTCGGGATTGGCGACATCGAAAATACGCAGTACAGCTGGAAAGAACTGGCGATCGATTTCACCGTAGACACTTCGACGCAATGAAGCCTTTTGACCGAAAAGTTCTTCCGGTCGACCGCCGGCGCGCCGGTCCAGTTCACCGGATACCGCAAGCATCGAGTCGCGAAATTCCTCAAAAGTCAGGCGATGCAGCGGCATTTTCCAGAGCAGGCGGTTCGACGGATCATGAACACGAATGCGTTGTTCCAATTCCGAATCTGCTGGCTGGGCGGATGACTGGCGGTAGGTTGCAGAACGCAGGATCCTGCGGTGAAGATGTTTGATACTCCAGTCGTGCCGAATAAAATCCCCTGTCAGCCAGTCCAGCAGATCAGGATGACTTGGCTGTCCGGCTCTCACACCAAAGTCGCTTGGTGTTGTCACCAGGCCGCGACCAAAGTGCCACGCCCAGACTCGATTCACCATGACTCTGGCAGTCAGCGGATTGGCCGGGTCGATGATTGCCCTCGCCAGTTCGAGCCTTCCGCTGCCCGACCGAAAGGAAGATTTTGGATCACCGGACAGGACGGTCAGAAATCCTCGTGGCACATCCTGTCCCGGGGATTTGGGGTTTCCCCGCCTGAAGACACGTGGTTCGATCGGAATACGACGATCGGTCAGGGTGAGGGCATAGCCAGGCTGGTGTGGCGCTGAATTCAGCCAGCGATCAATTTCCTTCTGCAGGCCCCAAAGTTCACGGCAAACCTCTGTCGTGAACAGGTATTCATTGTGCACAAGACGTTCATCCGGTACCGCGCACGGTGATCCAGGACTGAACAGGACCTGACGCAGCTGTTCGTTAACCGGATTAGTTAACCTTCCGGGGGGTGTTTTTCCTTTCGTCTTTGATTCAGCGATGATCCGATACCATTCATCACGGATCGTGCCAAGTGCAGCCGTGTATGTCTCAATGACGTGATCAAAGTTCATTGGCGGCCGGGTGAACGCTGCAGCAATGCGAGCATTGACGTGACCGGTCGGCTGAGAATTCAGGTGTTTCAGAACACCGGTCGCTTCAACAGCAAATGTCTCATCCGGCAGAGCGGCGAATGCATGCCAGTGGCGAAAAACCGGATCACGGGTACGTCTGGTATATCTCAGGTACTCGTCCCAGCGCCGGGCGAATTCCGGGATAACATCACCGGACAGCAGGACCTGATCGAATCCCTGCACGGGAACCGATTCCAGTTTGTTTTGAATTTTCAGGTAATCAGCGATTTTGTCGCGGCAGCGTTCGCCGGCGATCAGTCGCTCACTGTCGTAGCGATCCTTAAATTTCTTTCGACGGATGTCCAGTTCGCGTTGCCAGTCGGCGGTGGCCTTACGTACCGGCGGCAATTCTACACGCTGTTCAGCACAACTGTTAAGAACTCCATACAGTGCATAGTAGTCTGTTGTGGGGATGGGGTCATATTTATGATCGTGGCAGCGGGCACAGGCCACCGTCAGTCCCATGGTGCCTCGCGTGATCGTGTCGATGCGGTCGTCCATGATGTCGCGTGTGACACCCAGAAACCGTCGCCCAAGTGTCAGAAAGCCCATCGCTGCCAGGTCGTGAGGTTTGCAATCGTCAATCTGATCCGCTGCCAGTTGCAGCAGCAGGAAGCGGTTGTAGGGCATATCTGTGTTGAGTGCATCGATGACCCAGTCTCGGTAACTCCATGAATGGACCCATCGGCGTTCCTCTCTGGCATACACATAGCCCTTGGTATCTGAATAACGAGCGATGTCCATCCAGTGTCGTGCCCATTGTTCACCGTAGGCAGGTGACTCCAGCAGGTGGTCGATGAGTTGTTCCCAGCGGTTCGAATCGTTGCTCTGTACGAAGGTGGTTACCTCGTCGGGGGACGGTGGAAGGCCGGTGAGTCCAATGGTGGCGCGGCGAATCAGCGACCTCGGGTCAGCTGCAGGAGAAGGAGACAATTGCTGCTGTTTCAGTCGTCGAAAGATGAATGAGTCGACGGGGGTTCGAGTTGGAGATTGATCTGATGTTGGTGGAGTCACATCCTGGACCGGCTGAAATGCCCAGTGATTGCCAACTGAATCACCGGAGGAATCAGTGATCGGTCCCGAGGCTGCCGGCCAGGGAGTTTCCAGCAGCACCCAGTGCTCGAGAGCTGAAATCTCTTGAGCGGAGAGTGGTTCATCCGGTGGCATCGCCAGGTCTTCTGATCTCCGCACAGCATGAATGAGCCGACTGGTGTCGGGATTACCCGGAGTGACGACCGGTCCGGATGTACCGCCCCTGATCAAATGGTCCTGCGAATCGAGTCGCAGCCCGGCGGATTGTACTGCCGGACCGTGACACTCAAGGCAGTGATTGACGAGGATCGGGCGAATCTGCGATTCGAAAAATCGTTCGTGTTCATCCGCAGATGAGACTGCTGAAGCGGATGTACAAATGACGACTGCCTGCAGGAATACAGAATCGAATTGTTTGCATCGGCTGAGCACAGCAGAGAGCTCCGTAGAATCATGGAGGGAGCCGGCATTATGGCTGCTAAGCTGTATGAAGCAATGACTGGTTCGCAGCTCCGAGACAGTGCTGATGGTTCAGGACCGCAGATGTTGAAACAATCAAATCTGTGCCCGATTGTCCGGGTGATTGTGATTCGACAGCATTCGGCCGTGCCGTCGATACTGATTCAGTCACGGAATTTGCGTACCGGTACATGTCTGTTATGGACTACATGCGGTAGCGAGGATTTTCCCGACTGAAGTCGGCGATGGCCAGTTTTTTTGAAAAGTCAATGTCGGTGTATGAATAGTTTTCGATGAGTGTCCGGGCGTCAAGTTCTTCGGGTGACAGATCACCGGCTTCTGCTGCCCAGGTGTAGTTACGTGCCATTACCGGAATATGGTAATTTGAATCAATCAGAATAATGCTCTTGCGATAATCACTGGAGGTTTCCGGTGATTCGTATTCGTACTGGAAGCACAGGCAGTCGCGGCTGTCGAATTCCTGATTTGGAAGTCGAGTGCACTGCATACCGACGTTGCAGTCGAGATCCAGTTTCCGGTGAGTAATGATTTTTTCAGCCATCTTGCGGATTCCTGCCTTCGTGACCGAGTGTCGGGCATTTTCCTTTGCCCTGCTGCCTGCAGGATCCAGCTTGAGACTGGGCAAAAGTCGGCCTTTGAAACCTCCCAGTTTGACGACCATATTACCGTCTTCGTATTCATCACTGTAAAGCAGCTGCCGTCCACGATCACCGTTGCGCCATTTCATATACACCGCGAATGGTTTTTTTTGCCGTATTTTCAGGTCGACCGTCTGCAGTTCAGACAGATCGCCTCCGAGCCGTTCCTGTTTATGAAATACGGCTGAATACGTCTCAAACTGACGGAGGTATTCTACTCCGTCTTTGAGCAGCAGTATGGAGTATTCGATCAGTTCCGTATTGGACAGCACGTGTGCTGACGGATCGGTTTCGACTTCCGCTGCCGGTGATTCCTGATTACTTAATTCAGCGACCGGCAGGTCGGCTGCTTCAGGGGGCACCGGTACGGTGAAGTTTTCGACGGCCGATGTTTCATAGCTCGAGGATGTTGCGGATCCTGGCGATTCACCGGCAGGAACAGGGTCGAAGGCGGTGTGCAACACACCGGCTGCGATTCCTAGGATTGCCCCCGCGATCAGATTCGGTGTTTTAGAACGGGATGAGATACGGGACATGAAGTGAAGCCTCAGTTGACACATTCGTCAGTCGGTTTTTAACCGCTGCTTGTGTGCGTTGAGGAATCCTTTTAGGAGATTCGGTTACACCGAACCTGATGTCTTGGAAAGCGATAAACTTGCCGGGGAGAAAGAGGACAAACACTGCCGGGTCGCTTGGGACACAGTGAACTCGCAAACACAGGCCGCATTAGTGAAGAATAAGCTGCCAGATATTGAAACCGTGTCCGGAGTGTCAGGAGTTGAATCGGACATTCGTTGCGGAAGGCCCGATTCTCAGTCTGAGAAATACTGCGGCACAGGACAAAAGCAGACGGTTTAATGCAAGAACCATGTTTGCCGGATTTGGTGTTTGGGTTTGCGTTTCCGGTCCGTATTTCGCAGGCGATGCAGACGGACGGTAATTTGCAGATTGACCGTGAAATGTGAGGAATTGTTTAAAGCGGAACAGCATGCCGGCCAGCCGGTTGTGTTAAAAGTCAGGTTTTTCTGGCTAATGCAGGTATGGGAGGCTTACGTCTTTTGCGGTTCAGCTGGATTTCGGTCTGACGAAGGCCTGGGAAGTGGCGTCTGCATTTCAAACGGCTGCTGTCGTGGAACAAATACAAATTGGTCAGTTGGAGCGGAACGTGAAGAATCCAAAAACAAGGCTGGGCGATTAATTGATTCATTTAGCAGGCTGAGGCGATTTTTTAACAATGCATCGGGGCGTCTTTGTGACGGCCGGTTGGTAACATTGCATACACTCCAACTTTCCGCCTGTTCCTCCAGATCCACAGGATTCAGCATTGCCGCTGATTGAATTGAACAATCTGACCAAGGACTACGGATCGTTTCGTGCCATCGACGATCTTTCACTGCAGATTCACGATGGAATTACGGGGCTCCTTGGGCCGAATGGGGCAGGAAAGAGTACGCTGATCAAAGTTTTGCTGGGGCTGGTTCGCTGTACTTCGGGAACCGGTCGGGTACTGGGGCACGATATTCTGAAGGAACACGGTGCGATCCGGATGAGAGTCGGATACATGCCGGAAGACGATTGCTATCTGCATGGTCTGTCCGGTGTGGAATGCGTTCAGGTGGCAGCTCAACTGTCCCGATTTCCGGCGACGGAGGCCTTAAGACGCGGACACGAGATTCTTGATTTCTGCGGTACGGGCCAGGAGAGGTATCGCAATGTCGAGACGTATTCAACGGGTATGCGGCAGAAAATTCGGTTTGCAATGGCGATAGTGCATGATCCGGAACTGCTGATTCTCGATGAGCCTACATCAGGTCTGGATCCGGAAGAACGAGAATCGATGCTCAATCGGATTCAGGTTTTGGCAGAACAGATGAACAAGGCGATTATTATTTGCACTCATATTCTGCCCGATGTTCAGCTGGTGTGTGACCGTGTTGTGATTTTAGCAGACGGTCGTGTCACACTGTCAGAAGATCTGGATGTCCTTCGCAGGTCGCCGGAGCCGTCGCTCACCGTTACTGTCCAGGGGGATATTAGATTGTTTACTGAATCTCTCAAAAAACGAGGCGCCAGAATCGAATCGATTTCCAACTGTTCGGTTCGAGTTTTCGGACGCGAAGAATCTGCATCAGCTGCAGTGTGGCAGGCGGCTGCGGAGACGAGCACTGCCGTTCGCAGTGTCGTTCCGTCACGTACATCACTGGAAACGGTCTTCCTGAAGACCGTTCAGGAATGCGACCATGCCAATTCATAGTCTGGGATATCGAGAATGGACGGGGCCGCTGAGTTCTGCTGAGTCGCGGTGGACCGTGATCGCCTGGATCGGCGTCCGCCGAGCCTGGCAAAGTATGTGGTTGCGCAGAATAGTCTTTTTCTCATGGGTACCCGGTGTATTGATGGCACTGCTGATCTACCTGTTTGAACAGGCTGCCTCCGAAGGTCAGGCAGGCACTTTTATCAGCAGCGGAATGGTACGTTTTTTTCTGGAAGGCGGTGAACGTCGGTCCCTGCAGGAGAGCCTCGCTGCATCCCAGGGGGTTTCGCAGGATCTTGTGAAATATCGCCATGAGTTTTGGTGTTCGCTGCTGCAGGTGCTGTATCAGCGTTCTCAGGCAATCATGCTGATTCCGGTGATCGGTATCACGGCGCCTCCGCTGATTTCTCAGGACATGCGTTCCAGAGCGTTTCTGCTTTACTTTAGCCGACCGATCAGCCGGACTCAGTATATTTGTGGAAAGGCTGCATCTGTTGCGTGTTATGTACTGTTGATCTCTCTTCTTCCTGGAATGATGCTGTACTGCACCGGTGTGCTGCTGTCGCCTGAAATCTCAATTGTGCTTGATACGTGGGATATCCCCCTTCGTGTGCTGGCAGCAACCGCCACGATGGTTATACCAACCACTTGTATTGGCCTGATGCTGTCATCGCTGACAACCGAAACCCGTTTTGCTTCGTTTGCCTGGTTTTCTGTCTGGGTTTTCGGTTTTTTTTCCTATTTCGTTACTTCTTCATTCACCAGTTTCGGCAGCGACACACCGGGACAGATGTTGTCTTTGTTTCATGTCATCTCCAGGGTCCAGGAATGGCTGCTGGATATTCGTCCGGAAACGCAAATTGAAGTTGCTGCCCCGGTGGCCGTGCTTTTCGGGGTGACCGTATTATCACTTGCAGTTCTTTACAGGCGGGTTTCATCGCCCTTGAGCGTATGACACGCTGCCGGCGGGAAACGGCGGAGAAACGATGAGTGAAGCTCGGACTGACATTCCACTGATTCAGTTTGAATCTGTTACGAAGCTGTACGGTAAAGTACTGGGAGTCAACGACATCAGTTTAAGTCTGCCGCAGGGGGCTTACGGGTTGCTGGGGCCAAATGGTGCGGGAAAGAGTACCCTTCTGAATCTGCTCATTGGTCGATTGGTGCCCACACGCGGTACAGTTCTGGTCTTTGGTCAGAATCCCCGAAATAACCATCAGCTGATGAGTCGTATTGGTTTCTGTCCTGGGTTCGAAGGGTTGTATTCATCGATTACCGGACTGAACTGGGTTAGTTTTCTTCTGGAAATGCATGGTGTGCCGCGACGTGCGGCTCGCAAACGTGCGGCCGAATGCCTGGCGATCACCGGTATGCAGGAATCAATGAATCGTTCTGTTGGTTCCTACTCCCGGGGAATGCGTCAGCGCACCAAGATCGCTCAGGCCATCGCACATGATCCGCAGCTGCTGATACTGGATGAGCCTCTCAGTGGCCTGGACCCTGTTGGTCGGTCTGAAATGACTGAAGTGATTAAAACACGAATTGCGGATGGGGCCAGTATCATTCTTGCCAGTCACGTGCTGCACGAAATCGAAGCGGTGACAGATTCGTTCCTGTTGATTTCGGGAGGTCGATTACTGGCATCCGGAACGACAGAAGATGTTCATAAATTGCTGTGTGAGTTGCCGGTCGAAGTTCAGATTCGCTGCGACAGGCCTCACCGGCTGGGCAGCCTCGTGCTGGATCACGGACTGGCCGACAGTGTGAGCATTGGTCACAGTCCGTCCGGAGCCGAAATTTTGCGTGTTGCCACCCGGCAGACTGCAGAGTTTTCGGCTCTGCTGCCAAAGTGGATTATTGATCACGGCCTGCAGGTGGATGAGCTGACAACAGCTGACGATTCACTGCAGACTTTGTTTAGTTCACTCATGAAAATTCATCGAGGTGAACTATGAGTGTACTACTGGCAGCTGTACGGTTTGAGTTTTCACGAATCATTACTGCCGGCCGAATCACATGGTGGTTTGTGCTGGCGGGATTTCCGATTCTGATTGCCGGCCTGATTCGTCTGTTTCCACTCGCAGAAGCGGGTAAGGAATTTGATTCGCATCAGGTCTGGTCTGTAGCAATCTATCTGCTGGTCCCGTGTATTACGTGTGCGATGGGGGTGCTGCTCAGTGCCGGGTCGGCAATTGCCACCGAACTGGAACAGCGCAGCTGGGTTTATCTGGCAGTACGCCCCAATGGAATTTTCTGGCTGCTGCTGGGTAAATATCTGGTGGCCATCGTATGGTCATCCACGGCGGCGATTGCGGGACTGACCATTGCCGTACTGTTCACAGGACAGGATACGATTTTACGGATGTGGACGGGGACAGCCGCTTTGTGTGTGCTTTCCTCGATGTCGTATGCAGCGGTCTTCCTGCTGATTGGAGCGATCGCACCTCGCCGATCCATGTTGTTTTGTGTGGTGTGGACCGCAGGTGTGGAGGGACTGATCAGTCTGATTCCCGCGATTATCAACCGTATGACGATACAGTATCGTTTGCGGGCGTTGTTTGTGGACTGGGTTCAGCCAGGTGATGAGATTCAGAATAATCCCCTGTTTGCGATGTCACTGGCTGATGGTCCCTGGTATTTCCAGATTCTCTGTTTGCTTGCACTTACCTCGATTTACCTGACTGTCGCCCAGGTGATTGCTCATCAGAGGGAGTTTACCGGGGCAGCTGAGAGTGACGTATGATGATCTTTCGCACTTACAGTCCGTCAGGCTGACAAAAATCACTGATTCCCCTCCGTCGTTGCTCAGACTGCCGATCATTATCCGTTATTGAAGTTTCCATAATGTCACCACCTGCGGATCGTTACGACGGTGCGAGATACCTCTATCTGCTGGCTGCGTTCATCGTCGTCGTTGCCGGGATTCGGGCGGCTGAATCGATTCTCAATCCTCTGCTGCTGGCCGTGTTTCTTTCCGTAATGTGTGCGCCCGTGTATTTGGGACTGTTGCGGCGTGGTGTCTCCCAGTGGTTGTCACTGGTGATCGTTGCCGGAGGATTGTCGGCCGTCGGATTTTTGTTGCTGGCTGTTGTGATGCAGTCAATTTCCGGTTTCAACGGAAACCAGGAGCGGTATCGGCAACAGATTCCGGAGCGGAAGGAGGAGCTCCGCAGATGGATCACTGCATGGTCTGTCGAACCTCGGGAGCCGGATCCGGAATCCCACAGAGAATCAGAGCCTGATGATTCGGAAGATGCAGCACTCCGAACTTTGCCCGCCGAGGAATCGCCGACCTGGCTCGATCAGATTTATGATCAGTTCGATGTCAGTACTGTCATCTCACTGGTTGTGCGCCTTGTTGGCAGCATCCAGTCTTTGCTGAGTAATGTTTTGCTGATTCTGCTGACGGCCGTTTTTATCCTGCTTGAGGCAGGATCTTTCACCGAGAAGCTGTCTCGGGCATTTCCACAGCGTGCCGGCACTACGGAGCAGGCGGCTCAGATGATTCGCAGTGTGCAGCGTTATATTGCTATCAAGACCGTGATCAGTATCGCAACTGCGATGTTGATCGGAATCTGGTTGAAATTGTTTGATGTTTCCTACATCTCACTGTGGGTACTGCTGGCGTTTCTTTTCAATTTTATTCCCAATATTGGATCGATCATTGCCGCCGTTCCTGCCGTATTGATTGCCTGGCTGGAATTGGGGGTTCAGCCGGCAGCGGGTTGTGCCATTGGTTATGTGATTGTAAATGTGGCGATCGGAAATCTGCTGGAGCCACGTCTCATGGGTGAAAGGCTTGGACTCTCCCCGCTTGTGATCTTTTGCTCCATGGTGTTCTGGGGATGGGTACTTGGGCCGGTCGGAATGCTGCTTTCTGTTCCGCTCACGATGACGTTACATATTGTGCTCGACTGCTTTGACGATACACGCTGGATCGCAACTCTTATGGGAGGCCGGATTCGAAGCGATCAGTCAGTCTGAATTGTAACTTCGTTGCCGATGACTATCGCACGACGCGCCCTGTTGCACTTCCCCCCATGAGCGCATCCACTTCGTTTCGTCCACTGAAGTTGAAGTCGCCCAAAACCGAATGTGCCAGGCAGGAAGCTGCCGCAGCGAACCGAAGTGCCTCCTGAGGTCCGGGGTAGTCCTTGTGGTTCAGTGCAAACAGCAGCCCGGCGGAAAATGAGTCCCCTCCCCCGACACGGTCGACGATATTTCTGATCTCATAGGGTTGGTAGGTGCCGTCCGTTTCCGGAGCGAAATACGCTTTGTCACCGGCGACATCAAACAACATGGCTCCCCAGTTGTTGTGACTTGCGGAGAGACTTTCCCGCAGAGTTGTTGCGATGAATTTTACATTCGGAAATCTTTGGGCAACCTGCCGGGCAACATCCGGATATGCATCGACCTCCACGTTACCCGAATCGACATTGCTGTGCCCTGCGTGAATTCCAAGCACGTCGCCACAGTCGGCTTCGTTGGCGATCAGTACATCGACATACGGTAAAATCTGATCCATTGTTTTACCTGCCAGGGTCCTGCGGTCGGTACCAGGCTGCCAGTTCCAGAGTTTGGCCCGGTAGTTGAGATCACAGGAAACCTGCAGTTGGTGTGACTGTGCGGCCTTAACAGCTGCCAGCGTGGAATCGGCAGCGTGCTTTGAAATCGCGGGGGTAATACCAGTGACGTGGAATGCCCGTGCACCGGCAAAGAGTTGGTCCCAGTTCCACGCATCGGGTGATGTGAGACCAATACTGGAACCATCGCGATCGTACGTGACGCGGCTTGGACGCTGGTTGGCTCCCGCTTCGACGAAATAGATCCCCAGCCGGCCGGTGGATGATCTGATCACACCTGTTGTTTCGATTCCCAGTCCTCGCAGTGTATTCAGACAGGCGTCTGCCAGTGGATTGTCCGGGAGTGCTGTAACGAATCCAGCATCTGCTCCCAGCATGGACAGGGATGCCGCTACATTAGCCTCTGCCCCTGCAAACGTGACGTCGATGGACCCAGGAAGTGTCTGCTGCAGGCGAAGGAAACCGGACGGAGCCATTCGCATCATGATTTCACCGAATGTAATGAATTCAGGCATGTGAGCTGTCTTTCGTCAAGAAGGGCGTTCCAGCATCAAACCGGATGGAAGATCACTGACCGGGACCGTCAACTGTTGTCTTTATTTGGGATCGTGGAGAATGTGTGCTGAGGGCCGATGTCGACCCTGTTTTTGATGTTATTCGCTTCTGTTTGCGTCCGCGATTTCGCGAGCTTCCGCAGCCCGACGAGTAATCTCATCCCAATTCTTATTTTTAATCGCATCTTTTGGCGTTAACCAGGATCCACCCACTCCAAATACACCAGGATGGCTCACCCATGATGCCATATTTTCAGCATTAACACCGCCAAGCGGGATAAACCGAATTCCCAGATGGGCGTATGGGGCGCGGATGCTGCTGAGCATCCTGAGGCCCCCGCTTGGTTCGGCCGGAAAGAATTTGAGTTCTCGGCAGCCCAGCTGAATGGCGGATTCGATGTCTGAAGGTGTCATGACCCCGGGGGCAAACGGCAGTCCGACTTTCTGTGCCTTTCTGACCACGTCCGGGTTGAGTCCAGGTGAAACGGCGAAGTGAGCTCCGGCTGCGAGGATTTCGTCAATCTGGTCGACACGAAGCACGGTCCCGATGCCTGCCAGCATTTCGGGGACGTGTTCTCTGATTTGTTTCAGTGAATCGATCGCTGATTCGGTGCGCAAAGTAAGTTCCATTGCATCAACCCCGCCTCGAAGCAGTGCCTGAGCCAGAGGGACCGCATCGGAGGCGTCTTCCAGGATCAGAACGGCGATCACCCCGCTGTGTTCGATTCTTTGCAGCATTTTGAGCGGAAACTGAGATTCCACGAGAGGACTTTCTTTGTATTGTTGAGTACACGGTAAGTTCCGGCGTACCGTTATTTAACCAGCGCGTGTACGTAGAATACCTCAAGCAAATCTGATTCCAACAGTCAGGCGCCGGCCTGTCCCGAATCCGTACAAGGAAATCGACTCATGGAATTTGAATCGATCTGTCAGCCTTCACGTCGAGCCCTTCTCCAGGCCACAGCAGCCACAGCGTTTGTGGGGACTGCGGCATCGGGACGTGATCAGTCGCCTGTACGATCAGTCAAAAACGGACGCCTCAAACAAAGTGTTTGTCGCTGGTGTTTCCGAACGATTGGACTTGACGACCTGGCAGCGGCTGCTGCCAAGATGGGTATGGTTGGGGTGGATCTTCTGTCACCCGACGAATTTCCCGTGGTGAAGAAGTATGGCCTCGTCTGTACGATGACAAAAACTCACGGGATTAAAGATGGCTTGAATGACCCTGCAAACCATGATTCGTGCCTGGAGGCCATCAATTCCGCGATCGAGGCAAATGCTGCCGCCGGATTTCGAAATGTGATTTGCTTCTCAGGAAATCGTCGGGGACTTGATGACCGTACGGGGATGAAAAACTGCGTGACAGCGCTGAAGAAGATCCTTCCGGTTGCGGAGAAAGCGGGAGTTGTTATCAACATGGAGTTGCTTAACAGCCGTGTCAACCATCCTGATTATATGTGTGACAGAAGCGAATGGGGGATCGAGCTGGTCCGACAGGTAGGTTCGGATCATTTTAAGTTGCTCTATGACATCTATCACATGCAGGTCATGGAAGGTGACATCATTCGATCGATTCAGAAAAATCACGATTACTTCGGTCACTACCATACGGCCGGGAATCCCGGACGTCATGAACTGGATGACACGCAGGAACTCAATTATCCCGCGATCTGCCGAGCAATTGTCGAAACCGGGTATGACGGCTTCTTCGGTCAGGAATTCCGGCCCACCAGAGATCCGCTGACAAGTCTTGCAGAGGCGGTTGAACTGTGTGATGTTTAAGCGGGGACCGATCAATCTCCCTTTGGAAACAATCCGTACGGTTACGCCGAATTTGATCTGCATTATGCAGTGGTCAGATTGACCGGGGGCTGTGCGCTGACGCGATCGTCAACAATATCAGGCAGCTGAAAATTCTGATTCATCGTGCTTGGGATGTGTGTAAAGATCTCAACACACACACACACAGCTGTCACGTTCTGATGACCATGTTCCCAGGCAGTCGTTGGATAAATCGGCGCATTTCGAGGACGGTCAGCGTTGCCAGAACGCGCGAAGGGTCCAGCTGAGTCGCCCGCACAACGTCATCAATGGGAGTACCTGTCGTTGTGATTGCATTCAGAATTTCAGATTCCTGAGGATTCAGAACCATTTCACGCGGGTGATGCACGGTTCTCTCTGCATCAGTTTTTGCCGGTGTGGCCAGCGGACCCAGCTGGTCGAGTACGTCATCCACGTTGCGAATCAGACTCACGCCGTCGCGAATCAGATCGTGACATCCTTCACTGGTCAGGCTTTCCACCGGACCAGGAACTGCGAACACTTCACGGCCCTGTTCCATCGCATGGCGGGCAGTGTGCAGTGCACCGGATTTTCGAGTAGCCTCAACGATAATAACTCCCTGACACATTCCGCTGATGATTCGATTTCGTTGCGGGAACAGCCCTCGGCGAGGTTTCTGGTCCAGCGGGCATTCACTGACAAGAGCTCCGTGGTCAGCGATATGCAGTGCAAGTTCACTGTGTTCCGGAGGATAGATCGATTCTACACCGGTCGCCAGTACGGCGATTGTGCGACCGTTTGCTGCCAGCGCCCCGCGATGAGCCGCAGCATCGATTCCGCGGGCCAGTCCGCTTACGACGGTGAATCCTGCTCTCACCAGCGCCCCGGCGAGGCGACCGGCGTTTTGAATTCCGTATGCAGTGCACCGCCGTGAACCGACGATTCCGATTGCTAATTGATCCTGAGCCAGCACAGAACCCCGGCAGTGCAGCAGTGCCGGTGAGTCAATGATTTCCAGCAGCAGTGCGGGATACTGTTCGTCACACGATTGATACAGATCGACACCACTTTCACTGCAACGCTTCAGGTATTGCAGGGCATCACACCGATCGGACTGTACAATGCGATCTGCAACTGCAGGGCCGAGTCCGTTGATCTGCAGGAGAATCTCACGGGGCTGCTGCAAAACGGCTCCGGCGGATCCAAACCGGTCAAGCAGTACAGTTGTCAGTCGTGGCCCCAGCCCGGGAACACGCGACAGCATGATCGCTGCAATTAAAGATTCCGGTTGTGTTGATTGATCCGACTGCATGCTGCTGCCTGTCGAAATCGTGAACTGAAATACATCACGTTAAACGTCTGTTTGTTGTTGTGCGTCAATGATCAGATGTGTGAGCCGTGCCACCATGCTGCTCAGGACCGAAAACTCAGTCCAGTGATCTGCGGCAATTGAATAAACGCCGGCAGTAGCCGGCGGGACAGCGAGGTTGCGTCCGGCAAGATCTGAGATCAGCGATCCGATGCCCGGATTATGTCCGATAGCGAGCAGTGTTGAAGAATCCGGCATTGCCTCAGCCTGAATTGCCGGCAGGTAGGCAGCGGGAGCCGCCTGATACAGGTCGTGGCGCGGGACCACCGGGATGTTTGATTTGAACTGTTCGGCCACACACCGGCCTGTCGCCAGAGTCCTGGCAGCAGCAGATGTGACAATAACACTCGGCACGATATGCAGGTCATTGAGCAGCCTGCCTGTTTCGCAGGCAAGCTGTCTGCCGGGTTCTGTGAGTTGTCGGTCGAAGTCCCGACAACTGTATTCGCCGACAGCATGCGAATGTCTCATTAATATGAGTGTACAGGTCATCAGGGATCGTATCGGGTTTCTGGAGGAAACAATGACAATCTAATTGTCAGTAACACGTTAATGCCTGAGGGGCGCGAGTCAAGCGGGGAAGTATGAACTGCAGGGATACATAATCCCCCGGAGTTTCAGACAGATCTCATCGTGGTCCGGCAGGTGGTGCAATGAATTCTGTTTTGTGCTGCAATACCAGATTGAGCAGTAACAACGTGCGTGCCGGGATTTGATTGTCGGGGGTGACTGCCCGATGAACACGGTATTGCTGCTCTGTAATTGCCCCGAGAAGGCGTTTGATCAGGCAGGTCATTCGCTCATGAAATTGTCTGAGGTCGGACCTTGTCAGGTCAGATCGCTGCAGTACGACGCCGGACGTGTCTATGTGTTTGTCTGTCGGACGACATCGATCGAGTCGAGCCAGCGTTGATGCCTGACTGCGATACAGAAAACCGGCTTCAAATGCGCGGCGTAACAGGCCGTGTTCATCAAACTGATAGAATGGATCCTGATCGAAGTAGACGGAGCAGCGACCGTTTCGGAAAAAGCCGATCGTGATGACTGCGGACCATCCGTCACAGACAATCTCGGCCCGTTCAACCAGTGCTGTCGCGTCCCTGATAAGATCTTCTTTGTCTGATTCCTGTCGCATCAAATGCTCAGCCCCTGTCGGCTGTCCGGTAATCCTGCAATTTGTGCGTCCATTTCCACCGATTTTGACAGAACGGCATCGTCAGCGACACAAACCTGCTGCACAAACACCGAAAATCAGCATATTCACGGTGGTTTTGCCCCGGAGTTCTGTAGCTTTGACGGTAGCATGCTGTTTTGCGGATCTGCTGTCCACGACGGTTCGATTTCCAGGGACGAGGGGTAGTTCCTGTTCCGCTTTACGAATCTCCAGGACCCGCATATGGGACAGGCTGACTCGCATCATGGATCGTCTCAGCGTTTGCTGGTTCAGGATGCTGCCCGGGAAACAGATGTTGCAGCGAAACAGCAGCAGATTCAGAATCTGTTGATTCGGGTGGGTGCGGATGCCGTATTGCTTCAGGATCCGGCCAACGTTGCCTGGTTTACCGCTGGTGCCGACCTCCACCGCTGCACGACGGATACGAGTCGGACGAGCATTTTTGTGACGCGCGACGCACGGTTGTTTGCAACGAATGCGGTTGATTCGACCCAGATTTTTGAACGGGAAGCATTCGGCCTTGGATTTCAGCTGAAGCAGCGGGAATGGTTTCAGCCGCATCAGGAACTGATTTCTGACCTGTGCCGTGCTCGTCGAGTCATCAGTGACTCGGGCGTTACTGACACTGTCGGTTCACCGGAACGGATTGCTGACCTCCGACTGCCACTCACAGATCTGGATGTCAGACGTCTTCAGCAACTTGGAAGAGTAGTCACGCATGCTGTGGAAGCGACTGCTCATGGTGTTCGCTCCGGCATGACGGAAGCCGATGTCGCAGGGGAAGTCAGTCATCGTCTGATCAAACGCACCGTAACACCGGTGAGAATTCAGGTCTGTGCCGACGGTCGCAATGAGCGGTTTCGTCACTGGATGTACGGGGAAAGCCCTATCGAACGCTACGCGGTTATTTCCTGCATGGCACGGCGCTGGGGGCTGCATGTTGGAGTTTGTCGCACCGTATGTCTGGGAAGCATTCCCGATGACCTGGCACAGGCTTATCAGAAGGTTTTACTGATCCATGCAACGGGTCAGTATTTTTCACGCAACGGATCTCAGCTTGGTGAAGTCTGGAAGAAGGTTCATCGAATCTACGAGAAATTCGGTTTGCCATGCGAATGGCAGCGGGCCGATCAGGCAGATTTGATCGGATTCACACCTGGCGAACATCAGCTGTATCCGGAGTCCCCCGTTGTTCTTGCATCTCCCTCGGCCGTTTACTGGCATCCAACGGTGGGGCCGGCCATGTGTGGTGACACGGTTTTGGTACAGAACAGGTCTGCTCAAATTCTTACGGCTCCGCGTTCCTGGCCGATGATGACGATCCAGGTCAAAGGGAGGACTGTTCCGTGCCCCGGTATTCTGTGTGTCCCGGCTTCCCCACCAAACAGTCATGCTGCAGGGGAAGAACCCGGTGGAACGGTCCAGCGTTCACTGGCGCTGGATGAAGGACCGGTTTCACGTCTTGAGTCCGTCTGGGAACTTGAGGTGACTTCGGACCGTTCGGTTTTTGAAGAAGACGACAAGGCCTATTCCGAAGAATCTGTTCTGGAATAGCAGGACTGTCGAAAATCAAAACGTTGCTAAACCATTCCAGGAAAATGTCTAATGAATCGATTGAGTCTGCTCTGCCTGCTTTCCATGAGTTTTGTTCCGGCGTTTGGAGCCGACTGGCCGCAGTTCCGTGGTCCCAACTGTACAGGAATTGCGGATGCCTCCGGCGCCCTGCCTGTCAGGTTTTCAGGAACCGATCATGTTGTCTGGAGTGCTGCGCTTGGTGATGGGATCGGTTGCCCTGTGATTGCAGACGGACGAGTCGTGACATCATCGATTTTCGACGGAAACCAAATTGGTCTTGCAGCTTATGACGTGGTGACCGGGAAACTTCTGTGGAAGCGGCAATGGCCGATCGGTGACATCGACCAGACCCATGAGACAAACAGTTATGCTTCAACAACACCCGCAATTGACGGCGATCGTGTCTATTTCTACTTCTGGACACTGGGCCTGGTTGCCGTGGACGCAAAGACGGGAGCGGATGTCTGGCACAGGGAACTGCCTGTACCGTATTTCGTATTTAAGTGGGGTGCCGGAATGTCACCGGTCCTGTACGACGACATGGTCATCTTCGCTCAGGATGATGATCTGTATCCTGCAATTTATGCTTTCGACTGTGCTACAGGTGAGCAGCGTTGGAAAGATGACCGGAGTGACATGGCTGTCAACTATTCACATCCGGTGATCTGTAGTACGGATACCGGTGACGAACTGGTGGTGGGCGGGACCGGAATTCTTATTGGCTATGACCCGCAAACCGGAAAACGTCTGTGGCAGGCTCGCACGTTGCTCAGAAACATCAAGACAACTCCTGTTTGTCAGGACGGAACGATTTACATTTCGCTGCAAAGCGGCGGGATTGCCAATCAGTGGCTAGCGTCCGTTGATCGGGCAGAAACCGGAAACAACGATGACAGGATCACACGTGACGAAGTGCAGGCCTTCGTCGGAACACGTCCGGTGCCGGACAGCTTTTATCAAAAGACATTTGGTCGGGGAGACCTTGACAACGACGGGGATCTGGAGGGCAAAGAACTTGATATCGCGTTCCTGCATCCCGCCAATTTTGCCGGGGCGTCGTTCGATGTAGAAGATCCGGCGGATGAGTTTATCGTGGCGGTCAAGGCCGGGGGGCGGGGCGATGTCACAGATTCACACGTACTGTGGAAGAACCCCACCAAACATACGGATCACATTGTTTCCCCTCTGGTCATCAACGATCGCATGCTTCTTATCAAAGCAGGGGGCATCGCCACATGCTTCAGTACCAAAGACGGATCATCAGTCTTTGGGCCGGTTCGTATTCGTAATGAAGGAAATTATTTTGCGTCTCCGGTCTACGGCGACGGCAAAATCTACGTGGCCAGTGAGAACGGCAGAATTGTTGTTCTCAGGGAAGGACCGGAGCTGGAGGTTCTGGCGGTCAACGATATGGGGGATTCCATCCTGGCCAATCCGGCCATTGCCGATGGTGCGTTGTTTGTAAGAACTCGCAGGGCACTGATGAGAATTCAGTAGCTCAGTCAGATTGTGGCCTAGGCAATAATCTCCTGGATAACTTTGCCGTGCACGTCCGTCAGTCGAAAGTCACGGCCGGCATGTTGGTACGTCAGTCGTTCGTGGTCGAAGCCCATCAGATGCAGCATCGTGGCGTGCAGATCGTGTACGTGGACCCGGTTTTCCACAGCCTGGTACCCGAATTCATCCGTGTTTCCGTAAGCCATGCCGGCTTTCACTCCACCACCCGCCAGCCAGACTGTAAAGCCGTAGTGATTGTGGTCACGGCCGGTTGGCACAGAATTGGATTTTAGGGGGATTTCCACGGCGGGAGTCCGGCCGAATTCGCCGCCACAGATGATCAGCGTTTCTTCAAGCAGCCCACGTTGAGACAAATCCGTGATCAGTGCTGAAATCGGACCGTCCGCTTGCTGACCCAGGTTTCTGTGTTCCCGGGCGATATTTCCATGAGAATCCCATGGTTGTCCGTTACCATGATAACACTGGACGACTCGCACACCACGTTCGATCAGTCGGCGAGCAATCAGCAACTGCCGCCCGTGCATGGTGTCGGACCGGTACTGTTTCTGAACGTTGGTTGTTTCCTTTGTGATATCCAAAGCGTCGGTAGCCTGGATCTGCATTCGATACGCCAGTTCGAACGACTGAATCCGGGCTTCCAGGCCCGCATCTTCTTTGCGGGTTTCCTGATGCTGTCGGTTCAATGTGGCCAGCAGATCCAGCTGTTGGCGCTGTTCCGCGGAATCGAGACGGGAATTTTTTATATTTGCGATCAGTTCTGTGACTTTGATCTTCCGAGTGTCCAGGTGAGTGCCCTGAAAAATCCCCGGCAGGAATGCACTGCGCCAGTTGGATGAATCAGCGACCGGCAACCCCGGACACAGGACCACGAATCCAGGCAGACTCTGATTTTCGCATCCGAGTCCGTATGTCAGCCACGATCCGTAACTCGGACGCGACAATCGTTCATCGCCGGTATTCATGAGCCTCATACTTTGCTCGTGATTCGGCGTGTTAGCGTACATTGACCGGATTACACAGATTCGATCAGCGTGGTCTGCGGCCGTCTTTTGGAATATTTCACTGCACCAAAGTCCGCTGTCTCCGTACTGATCGAATCTGAATGGTGATGCGAGTGCTACTCCTGTTTTTCGTTCCGTTGTCAGATTGCCCAAAGGCAATCGCTTACCGTTCCATCGAGTGAGTTCCGGTTTAGGGTCCCATGTATCCACCTGCGACGGGCCACCATTCAGATAAATATGGATGACATGTTTAGCACGTGGCGGAAAGTGCGAAGTCTTTGGAATCAGCGGACTGTCAGCTGCCTGCAGCAGCGACGGCAATGCCAACATACCCAGGCCGGTGCCGGTGGTACGCAGAAAGTCACGCCGTGAACTGGTCGCAGATTCAAACAGATTCATTGGATACCGCAATTCGTATCTGTGAACGAATTTTAATCAATTGAGACTCTATTATGAGTGCTGTCGGTGTCTGACGTCCAGCGTGAAAAAGAATCGGCGGCATCGCACACAGATCTCATGTTCACTGATATTGTCAGGAACGCTCCTGAGTGTTTGGAACCGTAATTACGTGCTGAAAAAGGATTGCGTAATATCGATTGCCGCCGGCCTGAGAGATTTCGGTTCATGATTGATGTTTATGTTCGTCACGATATGGTCATGTGCTACTGAGGACTTGTTTTTACCATATCGGGAAAATTTCCCATGTCTCGAAGTACGCGCCGCAGCTTTCTCCGAAAATCTGCTGTGTTTGGAAGCGGTCTGGGCCTGGTTGCCGGCAGTAGTCGTGGCAATGTGGCTGCCAACGACAGGATCAGTGTGGCCTGTATCGGTGTTGGCGGACGTGGTAATTCGGTGATGCGCAGCTTTGCTGAGGAAGCTGACTGCGACATCACCCATATTTGCGATATCCGGAAATCAGTGCGCCAGCAGCGGGGCGCAGAAATGAAGGAGATGACGGGGCGTATGCCCCAACTGGTCCACGACTATCACGATCTGCTTAATGATCCATCGATCGATGCGTTTATGATTGCAACACCGGACCACTGGCATGCCCTGCTGACGATTGAAGGCTGTCTGGCCGGCAAGGATGTTTATGTTGAAAAGCCTGCCAGTCACAATATCGTTGAAGGCAAAACGACCGTGATGGCCGCACGTAACCGCCAGTGTATGGTACAGATGGGAACACAAATTCGCAGTGCTTCCTTTTTGCGAGAGGCGGCCGATTACGTCCAAAGCGGTGCGCTCGGCAAAGTGATCTTTGGGAAAGCCTGGGAGACCAGTCGCAACAGCCCTGTTCATCTTCCGCCGGACGGGGAGCCGTCAGCAGCTATCGACTATGAAATCTGGCAGGGCCCTGCACTCGAACGACCTTACAACGAGGCCATTGTCCGAAGCGCCTGGCGATGGATGTTTGACTACGGTACAGGCGATCTGGGGAATGACGGTGTCCACCGCATCGACTTCTGCCGATATGTGATGGGGCTGGAAACGATGCCCGAGGCGATTTCCTGTTCCGGGGGTAAGTTCTTCTTTGAAGATGATCAGCAGTGGCCCGATACCATGTTCATCAACTACGAATACCCAGGCAGGATACTGCAGTACGAAATGCGGCTGTGGTCCCACCCGAAACTGTTCGGTGTTTCCGAAGGGGCAGCGATCTATGGGGAGAACGGCTGGGTCCTGGTGACCAACCGGGCCTGGAAGGCCTGGGATGCTGACGGTAAGCTGGTTGCTCAGGGAACCGGTGACAACGGCATGCAGGCTCATGCCCGAAATTTCCTCGATGCCATCCGCAGCCGAAAACGTGAATCACTGAATCAGGAAATCTATTCCGGGCACGTCAGCAGCCTGATGTGCCATGCCGGCAACATTTCCTGGAGAACTGGTAAAAAACTGCGACTGGATGCGGAGACAGAAATGTTCGATGACCCGATTGCCAACCAGTATCTCGGTCGGGAGCATCGCCGAGGTTACGAACTGCCTGACGTTAGCTAATTCGCAGGGGCTTAAACGTCATTTCTTCGAAACATGGCAATAGGTTGACCGTGCCATGCCTGTGTCACTCTGAAACCGGGCGCCTCGCGGCAACAAGTCCGAGCATGATGGTTGACCTGGCAGGCAGTTGCGGAACGGCAGTTATCGCCAGCGTCGGACCGCTGTCTGAAAAATACTGCCGGCATGCTGCGGTCAATGCCGCGTGATCACCGATATCGGACAGATAGACACGCACCTCGACCACATCCTTAAGCTGCATCTCTCCAGCCTTAAGAATTGCAGTCAGCCATTCGATCCCCTCACTGACCTGGTGTTGAACTGTGCCTTCCCTGCGAAACACGCCTGCCAGGTGCATCACGTTGTTGCTGAGGAGTCCTCGACTGTAGCTCCCGCTGGGAGGCTGGCCTTCTCCAATAACAGCCCGGCGGGGCTTTCGGCTGGCGATCATCGTGATTTCTACAGGGGAATCGAGCGGCAATTTTGCCACACCCATAGGAAGCCGCGCCGGTCGTGGTTCCTCAGTGATCATGGTGAGGTATGCATTACTGGCTGCAGCAAACTCTTCCACATTCTTCATGTACAGATACGCAGAGATCACATGTGAAAGATCCATGTCGGCAGCCTTCAGGACATCCTGGATGTTTTTGAGTGTCTGCACAACATGGTCACCGATGTCACCTTCGATCAGTTTTCCGCTCTCCGGATTGATTCCAACATGCCCCGACAAATACAGAGTGTCGCCTGCCAGAATTCCCGGACTAAACGGAAGATTTGACGCAGTCGTCCCTGCGGGACGGATGACTTGTTTTGGGCCTTTCACGGCCACCATCGCAATTTGTACCATCGATCCGTCCGGCAGGGCTGTGACCCCCAGCGTTGTTCTTGTGGGAAACTGCTGCCTGAAGAATGACCGGTAGGCACTATTCATTTCGTGATACTTTTCCAGATCTGTAAGCCACACCTGGACAGAAACAACGTCCGAAAAACTAAAACCGGCTCGACTGAGTTCACGATCAATGTTCAACATCGTTTGCGTGGTGGCTGACTCGATGTCTGCGGGTTGTTCACCTGTTTGCGGATTTCGACTGCCCTGTGCCGAAACGTACAGAGTCTCTCCGATGCGAACCGTCGCTCTGAAAACCGGGGTCTCCTCTGCAACTGTGGTCTGATGATTCAGTACCGAAAGCTGGCAGCCGATGATTGCCCAAACGGCGAATAAGGACTGTCCTGCCGGATTTCTGTCAGACATGTTGGTGCTCTTTATTGTATCTCACTCGGCGTGAGTCGAATTTGTGATGATGACGTGCTGCTGCAGACGACCAGTGTGGCTGCGGCGACCGGCCGATATGAGTGCCCACGATTTCTGACTATTTCGGAAGCCACTTTCGGTTCAGCTTACACACCATTGTGTAGGCGGGGTCGAAAATATTTCCCAAATCGTATCGAACACACTGCGACAGCAGCAGGTTGGCGCCGACGGCGTCGAGGCCGTAGTCTGTCTGCAGCCATCGGAGCATCTCGGTGGTGGCATGCTGCACGGCCTGATCCAGTGGTCGGGCGTTGCCGACCGTCATGATCCAGTCTTCATTTTCCGCACGTGGCCAGCCGATGGATTTTTTCCTGATGTGTCGCAGTGTTACGCGTACGTCCATGGATATTTCGACGCCTGATCCGACAATTTCGCCGTCTCCCTGAGCTGCATGTCCGTCCCCCAGAAAAAACAAAGCACCGGGTTCAAACACCGGGAAATGAACCGTCGTGCCGGCAACGAAACCACGGTAGTCCATATTGCCGCCGTGTTCGGCAGAGGTCGCGGTCGAGATCGCCTGCCCTCTGGCGGCCGCCACACCAAAACATCCCAGCATGGGTTCCAGAGGGATACTCAGTCGTCCGAGGTTGGACTCGGGGGCAATCAGTGTCGCAGTCTCTGTATCGACGTCCACGTCCCAGTCTGCCTGTTCGGTCTGCGGCAATTCAACGACGTAGTCCGGGTCAACAACATTTGGCGCAACTGCGCTGCGACAAAAACCGTATCGACGATTGGGCCGAACCTCATTGATTTCGACGACCAGAGTATCTCCGGGCTCGCAGCCTTCAACATAGAACGGCCCGGTTTGAGGATTGCCTCGTGGTGTCACCTGCCTGCGATGTTGATCGAAGCCGCGGGCATCGACCGTTGTTGTGACAATGGTGTCTCCGTTGCCAACGTGCAGCACCGGCTCGTGTGGTCCCATCGTGGTGTAGTAACGGGATGGCGTAAATCGATGTTCCATTTTGAGTACTCCGATTGCGACTGACGGTTTGGTCGATCTGAAGTGGTTGCCGCAGTCAGGAGGAACAGGATCGCGATGCGATCGAAAGTCAGTGCGAAATTCGCTACGTTTGACCACATGAGCGTTTAGCGTTGACTTTTCTCTGAGAAAGTTGCCCGTGACAACAAAATCAATGCCCAAAATCGTAGTACCCGGTGATGATCCAGTGCAAATCACCGGGTCTCCGCACCTCGACCGATTGTCAGAATTTGGTGAGATTGTCATCTTTTCCGACCGGCCCGAGACGGATGAAGAAAAGGTCCGCCGTCTGCACGATGCCGACGTGCTGATCAACTCGCGCGGGGCCGTCAAATGGCCTGGCAGCGTGTTAAACCGTCTGCCGCGACTGCGTTTCATCACCGTCTGTGGTATCGGGACCGATCCCATCGACCTGCAGACAGCTCGTAAACAGGGTGTCGTTGTTTCCAATATTCCAGGCAAAACGGCGCCGGTGGTTGCTGAACACTCGTTGTGCCTGATGTGCGCAGCGGCGAAACGAGTTGCGTTTCAAACTGCGGAGCTTAAGGAGGGCCGATGGACCAGACAGGAAAATATTCTGCTTGCAGGAAAGACGCTCGGGATTGTCGGTGCCGGTCCGATTGGCAGTCATATGGCGAAGCTTGGCAGAGCAATCGGAATGCACGTCATTGCCTGGACGTTTAATCCAACGGACGAGCGAGCTGAAGATCTGGGAGTGCGGTTCGTTGAGCTTGACGAACTGCTGCGGACCAGCGATGTCGTCAGCCTGCACGTTAAGCTGACGGAAGAAAGCCGGCACATGATCGGTAAACGTGAATTGGAGCTGATGAAGCCTGGTGGTTTACTTGTCAACACAGCTCGTGGAGCGGTCGTCGATACGAACGCTCTCGTTGAATCTTTGAACTCCGGTCAACTGGCGGGGGCAGCGCTTGATGTCTTTGAAGCTGAACCGCTGCCGAGTGACGATCCCCTGCTCCATTGCGAACAGCTCGTTCTCACACCACACGCCGCTGATCAAACGCCGGAAGGGCTGGATCTTCTGAACGAAGGGGTCGTGGACAACGTCATTGCTTTTTTGGAAGGCCGGCCACGAAATATTGTGACATGAGTCATTTGAACGCGACGGCTCATGCCTGCTGACGCAGCAGGACGGCCGCTTCCGAAAGACGTTGCAGTTTTTGAAATGATTCATCCAGCGGAATCCCATGATCTTTGCTGGGAGAGAATCCGCAGTCGGGAGTCAGAGTCAGCCGTTCAGCGGCGACATACTGCAATGCTTTATCCACGCGTTCGACGATTTGTTCCGCCGAATCGATTTCGGGAAAACGCACATCAACACAACCGAGACCGACTTGCACATCGTCTGCAAGTTCTGTCAGAACCGCCACGTCACCGGCGACGGGGATACTGAATTCCATCATCAATTGTTCGACTCGGAGTTGTTTGAGGTGATCAAGGATCGCCTCGTAACCCCCTGCTGCACCCCAGCCGCGTCTGGCCCAGTTTCTTCGGCACAAGTGAACGGCGAGTGTCACGCCTTCCACGCCGTCAACAATTTCATTAATCCAGTCCACTGCACGTCGCATTTCGGCTTCGGGATCGTCGAACTGAGCTCGGACGTCGGGATCGACCAGCACGCATAAGTGTGGTTCGTCGAGTTGAATCATATCCACGCCGGCCTCGCGAATCGCCAGTAATTCTTGACGCAGTACGGGCACCAGAGCTTCACAGAATGCTTCCCGGGTCGGGTAGGCATCGCGGGAATAATCCGGTTCCCACATCCGCTGCCCGATCAGATAGGGAGATGGTAAGGCGACTTTGATGTGACGATCAGTGCACTGACGAAGAAAATGAGCTTCATCTGCAGCCACACCTGGACGTTTCATTGAGACACGCTGAGTGACCACCTGGTGGTAACCAAACAGTTCGCGGTCGATCCAGCTAAACCCGTGGAGCACTTCTGCGATGATGTCCACATAAGTCTCCCTGCGCCACTCGCCATCAGAGACAATGTCGATGCCTGCCTGCTCCTGCAGGCCAACAACAAATCGAACGGCGTCATCGGTTCGCTGTTTGAGATCGGAGTTAAGTCCCTGCCCGTGCTGTGTCCCGGCCGCCAGCAGATCCTTCACGTATCGGGGACGCGGCATGCTTCCGATTACGGCGGTTGGAAACAGTGGTAGAGGATCTGACATGGATGTGGTTCCGGAAATTCGTGACCGTTGTGAAAGACTTGGAGAGTGGAAAAATAACGGCAGGTCTGCACAGTCGCAAAGACGTCACCACAACACACTGTCTTCGATACAATGTCACGATTGACGGAGCGCAACCAGCACTCGTTCATGCTCGACCCGAACAGGGTAGCTGCGGACCCGTGTACGTTCGGGGTCGACCAGTGATCTGCCTGTACTCAGGTCGAATTGCCAGCCGTGCCAGGGGCAGCGCAGAACTTCACCCTCTCTGGTGTACTGCTGTGTTTCACCGACCGGACAGTGCGACACGTCGCCGGCAACTGACCCGGTTGACAGAGCAGCGCCCTGATGAGGACACGTGTCGCGGACAGCATAGAATCCGTCATGATTCCGCACAATTGCCAGAGACCGTCCCGCCACTGTGACACTGCGAACTGTTCCCTGAACATAGTCCGTGATGTGACCGATGTCATGTTCGTGCGAAGTCATAGTAATCCGTTGCGTTGGTGGCCATGATGCGCCTGCGCAGGTCGTCGGGAACAGCGGAGGGAACCGCGCGGTCCGGCGCGTCAAAGTCCCAGTGAGGATAGTCAGTGGCGAACATGAGGAAATCGTCGCACCCGATCATGTCGAGGATCTCCATCAGGTGTCGCGGATTGGGAGGTTCTTCGATCGGCTGTGTGGTTGAACGGAAGTGCTCACGGATGTATTCGCTCGGTAGCTGAGTCAGCCAGGGGACCTCATCTCTGAGTGCACGGTAGTTCTTGTCCAGCCGCCACATGAGTGGCGGAACCCAGGCAAATCCGCCCTCGATCAGAGTTACGCGAACGCCACGAAATTTTTCGAACACACCCTCGACAATCAGACTGGTCATCTGAGCCTGAAAGGCCAGTGACATCCCTGTGTGGTCTTCCAGGTAGTACGACGGCCACCCACAAGGTGTGATGGGATGTCCGCTGCCTCCAAAATGAATACCGACTGGTAAGCCGACTTCCTCCGCAGCTTCAAAGATCGGATGAAACTGACGCCTGCCGTAAGGCGCCTCCGAACGGACCAGCAACAACACCTGAACGAACCGTCCATCTCGTCCCAGCCGCCGAATTTCCGTCGCCGCGGCAGCCGGATCCTGCGGCGTGATCACCATTGAGCCCCGCCATCGAGGATCATCAGACAGCCATATTTCGGCCGTCCAGTTGTTGACGGCCTGCATCAGGGCCACTGCGAAATCGATGTTGTGTACAGCTGCAACATTGTAAAGCGGATTGAGGATCGCGAAGTTAATTCCCCAGGCATCAAGCAGTTGGCGGCGGGCAAAATCCGGATCGCCTCCAGGGAGGCCACCATCCGGCGGCCACGCATCACGACGTGCGGCCCTTGCAAACGCCTTGGGATAGGTGGGACCCGGTGGAGCATCAAATCCCGAATCACTGATGTATTGTTGCCATCTTTTTGACAGGAATGGCAGCAGGTCGCTGATCGAATTCGGAGCGTTGTGAACGTCGCAGTCGATCAGAGTTACTGCAGATCCTGCAGGATCGCAGGCTGCCGTATCGACGGTCTGTTCCATTTACTCAATCCTCTATTCGATTCAATGGTGGAAATAATCTTCTGCAGCTAACCGGGTCTCAAAATTCATTTTCCGGTTCGCTGTCAGGGCGTATGTGTGATTCGGACGGCAGTTGCCTAAACCGCCTTTGACTGACTCGCAATCACATCTTTGAAAGTCAGACCTGCCGTGTTCGGTGGTGAACCCCGCCGGAATGCACTTGCCATCAATCCCACGGTCACCAGAATCACGTGTCCGGAAATACCGATGAGAAAGGGACTGAGGGGACAATTGAATCTGCCACGTCAAAAACCGGTAAATCTTTGCCGGGCAGCGTGATGGTGGTCAATGTGGCCCACAGGGTGAAAATCGAACAAGCCCGAATTCCCAGGTAGGCACCACGGGCCGTTGTCCAGGGAAAAAGGATTCCAGGGGCAAACAGTCCAAGGATACCTCCGGTCACGATCATAGCCATTGTTATCATAAATTCCACAAGCGATGGATCTTCAAGTTGTGTCCACTGCAGTGCTAACACGACGGAAGCGACGCCCAGTAAAATCACGGACAGTTTTCCTGTAAACAGGCGGTGTCGGTCGGATACCTGGGGACGCAACCGGCCGTAGAAGTCGCTGACAACAACCTGGGCCGCTGGATTCAGATCTGAATCCAGCGAAGACATGGCCGCTGCAATCCACGCCGCCAGCATCAATACCTGCAGGTCCCCGGGAAACGTGTCTTGATGAAATAGGGGAGGATTCTGTCCGGGACCTCCAGCACTTCATACGTATAGACTGTCTTCTTCAGTGTTTGGCGGTAAAAAACGACCAACTCTTTTGTGACGAACAGTATCACGAAGGACGGCACAATGTGCGTGGGGACCAGGTACATGTTTTTGTGATACACGTTGTCCGGATGTCCCACAAAAGTCGCACTACTGACGATGGTCCCCAGACACGAAACCCCGACCACCCGTCCCGGGATATTCCGACCTGCAGGAAAGTAGTTTTCTGTGGGCTTCTGCCGCCGCGAGAAATACAGTCCCAACATGGCTGCAAACACCAGGTAGATGACGACAATTGTGACATCGAATGGTCCAATATCTTCCACCGGATCTGACCGACCAATGATCAGGCCGATCAAATGGGTTGACGGTTGGCGCGTCTGCGTTTTCTGACACCGCCGAAGGCACAATCGCAGACGTGAAACCGCCAACAATGAAAGTGACTGAGTTTGTTATCGTTTCTCCAGACAGCTGTTCAACATACATCGGTGCACACAGTATACTGGGAATGCAATCTGCCGATTTGGTTTGACTGCAAATGTGAAGGTGTAGAAAAAAAACGGGTAAATCCGCAGCCATCCTGGTATCGCGGGAATTCTGATCGAACCACCCGAACTGATACACCAGATGGTTCCTCCGAAACTCGGTGACCGTCTGTTTTGCCATGGAGCGAGAAGAACCAGTATGAGAAACAGATTTCTGAAGGTAATCATCCTGTCGATGATCTTACTGGTGCCAGGATTTTCACATGCAGCGAGTCCTGACGCTGTCGTTCGGCAGATGGTAAGGCCCGTGCTGGTCCGTAACGAGCACAACACGTTACTGCAGCTGACGATCGATACAGATGAGCCGTTTGTTCAGGTCCGCTCCATTACGATTGCGTTCAAAGGGGCTGCTGAACTTGAATCTGTTCAGTTTTATTTCTCCGGCGATAAGCCTGAATTCTCGAGCGAGAAGACGTTTGGCGATCGGGTTAAACCGGAACCGATGATCGTGTTCGGAGGCCACGCACGCCTCAACGCCGGGACAAATCATTTCTGGCTGTCCTGTCGCGCAAGGACGAATGCAGATCTGTCGCGACGAGTGAGTGCTTCCGTTGAAGCTGTTGAGACGTCTGCCGGTCGAATCGTGCCCCGTGAAGAAACCCCTCAAGTGAGCAGACGGATCGGTGTAGCCCTTCGGCGGCATTGGGACGATGGCGTGCACACCTGCCGTATCCCGGCGCTGGCCACAACTCCCCGTGGCACTTTGCTTTGCGTGTATGACATGCGGCGGCGAATGAGCCGGGATTTGCAGGAGGATATTGATATTGGTCTGTTACGAAGCACTGACGGTGGTCGTAGCTGGACAGTTCCGCAGGTCATCATGGATATGGATACGTTTGGCGGATTGCCACAGGAATTGAACGGATGCAGTGATCCGGGGATCATCGTCGATCCGTCGACCGGTGAAATCTTCTGCTTTGCACTCTGGACGAACGGCAGGGCCGGTACGCATCAGTGGACAAAAGGCGGTTCTGAAACGGGTCTGGAGATTGATCAAAGTGTCCAGTTCATGATGGTGACTTCGAAAGACGATGGTCAGACGTGGTCGCAGCCACAGAATATGACACGTATCTGGAAGGATCCCAGCTGGATTTTGTACGCACCATCGCCGCAACAGGGTATTGCACTGAGAGACGGCACACTGGTGATGCCAACTCAGGGACGCGACTCACAGGATCGACGTTTTTCCAACCTGCTTGTCAGTCAGGATCATGGGAAGTCCTGGACCGTCAGTTCCGCGGCGTCTTATGGCAATACGGAATGCCAGGCCGTTCAGTTGTCAGACGGTTCGATCATGCTGAATTGTCGCACAGAGAGGCCTACAAAATTTCGCACAGTGGCTGTTACACACGATCTTGGCCAAACCTGGAATCCGCACTCCACCAGTCGTAAGGATATTATTGAGCCCAACTGTAACGGCAGTACCTATCGGTTCGACTACCGGGACGGCAGTGAAACAAAGTCTGTGTTGCTGTTCGCGAATCCGCATTCACAGAAGAGTCGGACGCATCACAGCATTCAGCTGAGTTTCGATGAGGGAAGAACATGGCCACCGGAGTACCGAACGCTGCTTGACGAGGGGCGTGGTGCCGGTTACCCCAGTTTGAGTCGCGTTGATGACCGACACATCGGGATTGTATATGAAGGGAGTGGTTCGCACCTGGTATTTGAGAAGCTTTCGATTGACGAACTGCTGAAGCCTCAGGGCTGACACAGTTACCTGCGAAGTCCGGACCACGCTGTGGAATATCTCGAGGCACAGAGGCCGTGCCTGTGTGATGCAGCGGGAAATCCGAACCGTACGTTTTGCTTTATGAAACCAGCTTCGTACTTCCACTGGTATCCCAGGCTGTCTGTTTCGATCCGGCGTCGGGCACGTTGACTCAACGATATCATGCTGATGTACTCTCAATAACTGAAGTCATGAGCTGACGAGATCATGTCCTGGAAGAATCCGTATTCTTGTGGCCTGTAACCTTGCTGATACTGTGTCCTCGTTTCAGGAGGATGGATTCGTCATCGTCCGCTCGCTGCTTGAAGCAGACGAACTGGCTGAGCTGGATCGGCAGATCCGTCGATAGATCGAAGAGGTTCTGCCGTCCGTACCGCGGACTCACAAATTTTATGAATCCGGCAGCAGCGGGCCGTTGAAGCATTTCTCCCGAATGGAGTTGTACGACGATTTTTTCAGAGGATTTTTTCAACACGCCAGAACGATAGAACTGGCTGAGGTGTGCCGTGGTACTTCCGTGGAGCCGGTAACTTCCGCGTGTTTTACAAGCCGGCCCACGTAGGTGGTCCGGCACTTCCACATCAGGACAATGCTTATTTCAATTTCCTGCCGCCGTACGGGTTTGTTGTCTGGATTGCCCTGGATCAGGTGACTCTTGCCAACGGTGCCGTGCATTTTTCCAGAGGATGGCACCGGCTCGGCCAGTTGCCCCACAATCACACCGGAAATCCACGTTTTGGCCGAGCTGTTATGACGACACCCGATCCGACTCACCATCCTGAAACACCCGTTCTTTTAAATCCAGGTGATGCTTCACTGCATCATTTTCTGACCGTTCATCGCAGTGGACCAAACCGGACAGACCATAATCGACGTGGGTTCGTAATGGATTACAGGGCCGGCAGCGCGGAACCGGACCAAAACGCCAGTGCAGAGCAGGAGGCGTATAAGGAAAATGTTTTCAAACAATTCGGGGTGATGTAGGTTTTGATACTCAGCGGGCCCTGAACGAAAATGACAGACACAGGGAATGTTAAGGCCATCTGGTGTGATGTTTGTCCATTTCTTCCGGTACTGTTTCTCCGTGTTGGCTACTCAAGCGGTCGGTGGCCGTACTCACGACTGTCAGTGGCATTAGTTACGCGGATTTTCGTGAGAATTTAAAGCCGTTGATCAGAGGCATGGGACGCGCGGCTTCCGCATTTGACAGCTGATGCAGGAAACGAGGGACATACGTTCGTATATTGATAAACCTTGGCAAATCAGTGACCAGCTGAACGTGTTCGGACTGCCTGACAGAAGAACATCACACGGATTCTTTTCACTGTATGGTTCATCGCGGAGTATGGTTCATCGCAGAGTATGGTTCATCACAGAGTACTTTAGACCTGCAGAGTTTGCTCTGTGTGGACAGCAGGGTTCCTTGTTGTTTCACCGGATCCTGTCAACACGTTCCTCAGATGATCAGTGAGAGCTGTCAAACCCTGTGTTTTTGTTAATATGTTGGTCCATCACTGCAACTGAGACTCAACACACTTCGTCACCAACTATGTTATTGTGCCGTCTGCGGCCGCAAAACGGGAACTCATGACAGTCTGTAACCTGGAGGAGTCACTTGGATTCGTTCCCCGGCGTACGACTCGGGAACGTGATCAGCATCGAAAAGACATTGTTGAGTTCATTGCACTGAAACTCATTGCGGCAGGACAGCCGGTCCCGCAAAACCTGAAGACATCCGATCCGCTTGGCGCCGAACGGATTCTGGCGACTCACTTCCAGCGTCTCAGGCATCTGGAAAATCTCCGGTGTCCGGCAGACCAAAGAATCGAGAGTTACCTGGCCCGACACTTTGAGGGTTTCGAGTTTGTCGAGGAGTTGAAACTGCCGGATACGACATTTGTGCTGGATCGTCACGGGATTGCCCGCGAGTTGTCATTGCCCTTTGACGGCGATCATTATGTCAACGAGCTTGTCTCGTCATATCGTGTTCGGAACGGTGTCCTTAATAATCCTCGACATGACCGACGCACCACGAAAGGAACGTTTCACGTCGTCGAAGGAGGACTTCCGGTCCCGAATGACAAACGTTCGGTACCAAAACAGACCTTTGTGCATATGTTTCGGGCGGCAGTGAATCCATCTGCCGAATTGATGCATTTGCCGTTCACCGTTGAAGAACAGAATCAGGCCGAAGTGTTTGTGTCTTTAATGATGCGTCCACTGGTATGCCCGGAAGTTAAAAACGTTTGCAGTGAACAGACGATGGAGATCCGTTTTTTTGCTCCGGGTACACTGGTCAGCAATCTGGACTTTGTCGAATCTATATTTGGTAATGCGGGTGATCCGTTTCTTCCGGCAAACGATGCAGGCCTGGACGTTGAACACTGGAGTGGTCACACCGGATGCGTCATTCTCGCGCCGCATCTGACCGGTCTGACAAAGAAGGATCTCGGGCTTCCTCATCACGATGATGCAAGTGAACGACAGCGCCGTGACGGCATGTGCTGGACGGCGGAAGATGAATGCTACAATGATGGCATTCCTTTCAAGGTCACCTGTCGGAACACCGATGGTGTGATTGTCACGCTGATTGCCGACAATTATTTCGGCTACTGTAAAAAAGAAGTCAAAACACAAATTAGTTATGCGAGTAATCTTGCGGGAAATTACGAAGAAGAACATGCAGGTGGCACACTGGCTTTCGCCAGCTTCAGTCTGGGAGACGAGTTTATTGCCGAAGCTCATCGTGGTAACACACGTACGTTTCAGAATGTGATCGATGACTATGGCGACCGACTGGATGTGCGAAGGGAAGGCTGGGCAGTTGATCGAACGTATCCGGAACTTATCTATGTTCCGGAGAACTGTGTTGCGACCGTACACGATCAGACCGTGTCATGGACAAATGAAAGTGGCCGCCATTCGATTCCGTTGATGCCGGACAGCGTTTATATCACTCCGTCCGGTTATAAGGTTCATCTTGAGAAACACCCGGCAGCTCCCACGTGGAGGCTGATCGGAACGGTGGCGGAAGGTGTGTTTTGTCACAAACCGTGTACGGTCAGCGGAGGCGGCAAAAGTGAAATCAGCAAGTCGATTGCTGACTATCTGCTCCACGGTCCGATTTTCGTGGCAGATGTTGATTCGGATCTTGAGCTGGTACAGCAGATTTTCGATCGTGACTACTCGGACCGCTGGAGTCCGTCAGGGACAGTGCATCCGGACTACGAGACCGAACCGTCACGCTCGCTGCTCGATCCCAAACGTTCCCTGGGAAGCGTGGTTAAACTGCTCACACCCTCGGTCGATTACACGGACGAATATAATGGCTGGCTTGAGTCACTTCCGGGTTACATCTATGCCATTGTGTTCATCATCAAGCGGATGCATCGTGGTGGTGATGATACAGACTGGAAACAACAGTTCACTGTGGACATCGTGAATGGTCATTCCGGACATGAGCTGAAATACGGTGGCCGAAAACTGGTTGGTACCTATCTGCGAGTTGGATTACTCGGTGAAAAGAAATGGCGGACCTATAAACTGCGCCAGGATTTTGCACCGGCTCAGAAAATTCAGACAGAAGACGATATTAGTGTATCGGTGGTGGTGCCTCTGAATCAGCTGAAAGATCTCGGGCCTCGCACCGGGGACCCAATCAGCTGCAAATTTGTTCGGAACTGTGAGTACCGGCTTTTTCAGCGTCCTGACGATGCGATTCATCGAGGTCTGGACAGGCAGACCGAAGCGGACCTTGCGCGAGACGATAATTTTATTGTGAATTTCGAGCCGCTGTCACGCGATCGCATACGAGACATCTGCGACCGGGCCGTTGATCTCAGTCAATTCACGCAGCCCATGCAGAAACTGCTGCGGGATGCCCGGGATGAAGATCACGGCTATGTGGTTTGTTCGGCAACTCCGCGCATGATCGACGGGAAGCCCAGTAGAAATCCTCGCTACCTGCAGTCAAGACTGGACCTGATCAACCCGTTTGACCGCTATGTCGGTGAAATTGGCGCTCGACTGTCGAGAGCGGTCCCATCGGACGAACCCGTGTATCAGCCCGTTCACTCTGTTTTGATCGGACGTCGAAACAACCCTGCGGATTACGACAACGGAATCCGGCCGCTGGCTGTTTACAATCCGATTCACTATCAGGAACTGCCCGAATTGTTTATGGACTTCATTTGTGCACTGACGGGAAAGAGTCCTTCCACAACAGGTGCCGGAAGTGAAGGCGCACTGACCAAGGGACCGTTCAATGCTCTGTTACCAATCACGGACCTCAATGCAGCACTGGTCAGCTACCTGCTGACCGGACTCGCCGGTTTTTCAACCCCCGCAGGACACATCGGTTCCAATGTTCGTGTCGATCATGATATCAGTCTGTTAATTCCTGAGATCTGGTGTCGGTTGACTCCTGAAGAACGTGAGCCCGGTTCACTTCTTCGGGAAGGTCTGCTGGAGAAACTGGACGACTACGAATTTGACGGCAGAGGCATTCAAGCCAGCCGACTGGGGTACCGTATTACATCGCGGTTTATCCGTACCTTCGCGGGGCGGGTTTTTGATAATCCTCGTAAGGTATTCGATGATGCAATTCTGCGACCGGAAAGTCAGGATGAAGCCGCCTTTGCCGACGGCATTCTGTACATCACGGAAGCTCATCAACGGGTATCGAAGAATTATCTGGAAGACGGATCTGTTGATCTGGCATGTCCCCCTTTGCGAGCATTGATCCATATCATGGCGGAAGGAAATTATCGCGGGAAAACGGTGCATGATCCGGAGATTCGTGAGCTGTTTACTTTACCGTCGATGTTAAGTTCAGAGTGGTATAAGGAGCGGCTGAAGACTCGCCGCCAACGCGACCGGTCACGCTGGCAGGACCATGTGAAGTATCTGCGGAGTTTTCTGAATCAGCCGGAGTTCTCAGCCGATGTTGCAGAACTCGACCTCGATGCCCGACTGCAACTGGCTCAGCGGGAACTTGAAAGGGTCTCCGGTTCGGATTACCTGCAGGACCTTCACGGCACTCTCGGGGCCGATCGATTGAGTTGAATCAAAGGTGATGCTGGTTCTGACGAACGATTGGTACAGGGATTTCTTCAGGTTTGAATGACCTTCTGTGACCTGTGAAATGAGCGGACCGGGTCCTGGCCGTTTGTTCGAATCAGGCATGTTTCTGCAAACAGGAATATCCACGCCCGGCATGTGCTGAGGGTTCAAAACACGACGTCTGGCCCCCAGTCACTCGATCAAACCTGAATTTGAGACCGGCAGGACCTGAGAAAATATGAGCCCTGGTGAGACTTTGTCCTCCGGGGAATCCAGCTTGACGCGTGTATCCAGTATCGCCAATCTTATTGTGTGTTCAACCCGGATCAAATAAGCAGTGCGTTAAGCCAGGTTCGATATGACCCGGACACATTTGCGCCCACCATCAGTCATGCCGCCGTGGCTATGATTGTTGCTGAAGGTGCCGATGGTCTGGACGTCTGCTTTATTCGCCGCGCAGAGAGACAGAGCGATCCCTGGTCCGGTCATGTTTCGTTTCCTGGCGGACGTGCTGAGGTCGGTGACAGGACTGCATACGAGGTTGCCGAGCGTGAAACACGTGAAGAAATCGGTCTTTCTCTAAATGCCTCACACCGTATTGGAACTCTGCCGATGATGCAGAAGATACGCCGTGGTCTGACACTTTTTTCATTTGTCTATTTCGCAGAGCACTCCATGCGGACACAGGCTGTCGTCGGAAATCCGGAGGAAGTTGCCTGTGTGTTCTGGGTTCCGCTCAGACATCTGTTTGACCCGCTTGCTGTGACCGAAGTTGAATATTCACATGAGGGAAATCAGAAAGATTTACCAGGCATTCGGTTTGATGATCACGTGATTTGGGGTCTGACGCTGCAGTTACTTCACAGTTTTGCACGGCTGATGCACCAGCCGTTTCCGGCCTGCGAATCATGAACTCCAACTTCATATGCCAATACACCGCAGCTGAACAAATGTATTCGTATCATTGGTCGCAAATCATTTACCCGGCTGACTGTGCGGTCCGTTTACAATGAATCATCCAGTTGCTGCTTCCGACGTTCCGGTGTCCATCAAAGCTGTGGTCTTTGATATGGACGGGCTGATGCTGAATACGGAAGACGTTTTTGAGCTGGCCGGTCAGGAGCTTCTGGTACGTCGCGGAAAACAAATGACTGACCGGATTCGCCGTCGCATGATCGGTCGACGCCCGGCTGAAGCATTCGCGGCACTGACGGAACTCACGGGAATTACCGAACCTGTTGAACACCTGATGCACGAAACCCGAGAGATTTTTGCAGAATTTGCGAAGGTGCATCTGGCCTGTATGCCTGGACTTTTTGATTTACTGGACGCGATTGAGGATCGTCAGCTGCTTCTGGCAGTGGCGACGTCGTCGCCTCGTGACCATATGGAATCATTGCTGTCGCAGTTTGACCTTCTGAAGCGTTTCCACACAACTCTGACGTCGGAAGACGTGATTCGGGGAAAGCCTGATCCGGAGATTTATCTCAGTGCCGCTGAACGTCTGAATGTTGAACCGTCGTCCATGCTGGTGCTGGAAGACAGCGAAGCAGGAACCCGAGCCGCAGTAGCTGCCGGTGCGTTTGTTGTGGCGGTTCCGAATCGACACACGGCATTCGGTGATTTCAGTAAGGCGTCGATGCGAATCAACAGTTTGGGCAGTTCGGAACTGCATTTATTGATTGCCCAAACCGTTGTACAGCCGAATGATGATTCCCGGAGGCTCGATTCGAAAAATTGACCGGATGTCTGCGTAATCCCTGACCAAACCGAAATTATCCCTGTCCGATGACGATGGGGGTCGGGGTGAATCCGATCAACAGGAAGGCCAGTGTCAGCCAGCCCAGAACATGTCGGAAAGTTCCCAGTGAAACCGTATCATCACGCGTGGGGGGATGGCGCATTCCCATCACCAGGATCAGGATCAGGAACAGAATGTACGAATAAGTTCCCGTTGCGATCATGTATCCCGCCGCAGCAAAGACGACAGCGAAGGCAATCCAGTGAGCAGGCTTTCCCAACAGCGTATACGCGAGATGACCACCGTCCAGCTGTCCGATCGGAATCAGGTTGAGTGCGGTCACAAAAATGCCAACCCATCCGGCATGAGCCATCCCATGCATCACGAGGATTTGTCCATTTGGTGTCGGGCCGTGAATCCATGTGATGAACCACTGGATAATCAGTGGTTCTCCGAATTCCACATATCTGCCGGCCATCAGGAACTCGAATTCGAAATGTGACGCTTCAATTCCGAAATACAGGATCGGCAGTGTCACAAACAGACCGGCCAAAGGACCACTCACCGCGATATCAAACATCTGTTTGCGGTCTGCTGCTCCGCGTCCCTGGGCGATGACGGCCCCCATTGTTCCCAGTGGTGGAATCGGCAGTGGAATAAAAAATGGAAACGATGCCGGGACGCGATACCGCACTGCCTGCAGAAAATGTCCCATTTCGTGACACAGGAGTATCAGCATCAATGGAATGCTGTAGGAAAATCCCTGCATCAGCAGACCTGAATACCACTCACTGAAAACCTGATTCCGGTCGGACGGAGAAATCTGACCTTTGCTGAAATCGGCCAGAATTGTTTCCTGAAGTTCTGTGTCGAAGAATCCTGGCAATGCAACTAAGGGGACGAATCCCGAACCAACCAGTGTGGTGCTTACCCAGGTAGATAGAAACAGAAAGATGCAAAGTCGCAGCTGTCGACGTCGTCTGTGACGGTACTTAGTCGCTGCTTCGTGATGACTGAGAACCGGTGCCGAAGGCACCCGGAAGGAGTTTTCCGTAAACCCGCGTTCCTCAAACTGACGACTTTCCTCCATCTTTCCGGGATTCAGTTGCGGCGACAGGCTGGACAGGTCTTCGTCCGGTCTTTTGGCAGAAGCCGGGGCAGGCTCATTCGGTGGCAGGGGAGAATCTGAGTCAGACATAAATAACGAGAGTCGTTCAGGCTGGTACTGTCGTTGTGGTCGGACTGGCTCCGATCGCGGACTGCAGCGAATAGAACCACGCAATAAGTGGTTGGCTGAGCAGTCACCGTGTTCTAATAGGTGTTTCTCTGCAATACCAGTCGCCATCCGGTCGGAGAATCAATCAGGATTCGGTGTTCGACCTACTCTTGTGCATCACCACAGCAAGGTTTGATAATGGCGAACGTCACAAATCAGACCCGGAGACAGTGACGATTTAAACCGTCATTTTGTACTTCCTGCCATTCGTGATTGATGCGAATTCATTGTTCGATTCCGGCGTTTCGTTGCCGAATTTATGATCCAGTTGGCTCAGATAAGACAATGTGAGTTCACGGGAGGGGCCGTACTTCACGTCACAACGCAGAATACGGAGTATTGATGAAATATTTCCCACAGGAATCCTGTCGGAATTGACTGAATTTATCACACACGCTGTTGAGCAGGCCGGTCCAGCGATAGACTTTGGGCCCATTTCCGCCTGGTTGTCTGGAGTTATCCGGGATGTCGATCGAGAACATTCTGAGTTGCGAGTTTTCCTGGTTGTCCATGACTGATGCTGTCCTCAGCGGCGAGTCGCTGTCACGAGAATCCGCCCTGCAGATTCTTGAAGCCGATGACGATCAGTTGCTTTCAATTCTGGATGCTGCTTATCGCGTGCGACGTCACTATTTTGGCAAGTCTGTACAGCTGTACTACCTGAAGAATGCGAAAAGCGGCCTGTGTCCGGAAGACTGCACTTATTGTTCACAGTCAAAGGACAGTACTGCACCCATTGACAAGTATGTCATGCTGAATGCAGAAAAACTGATTGAAGGAGCACGCCAAGCATATGAGAGCAACGCTCGAACCTACTGTATTGTGGCCAGTGGACGAGGACCATCCGAACGGGAAGTGGACCATGTCTGCAGTGTGGTTAAAGACATCAAGCAGGAATTCGGTCTGCACATTTGCGCCTGTCTGGGGCTGCTGAGGCCGGATCAGGCCATGCGGCTCAAACAGGCGGGTGTTGATCGCGTGAACCACAATCTGAACACCAGCCAGAGTTTTCACGACAACATTGTGTCAACTCACTCGTTTCAGGATCGACTCGATACCCTGCAGGCGTGTCGTGATGTCGGGCTGGAACTGTGCGCCGGGATGATTGTTGGGATGGGTGAAACGCGGGAAGATGTTGTTGATGTTGCGATCAAGCTTGCCGGCATGGGAGTCGAATCGATTCCTATCAATTTTCTGTATCCGGTTGACGGGACACCGCTGGAGGGGCAGGAAAATCTGGACGCTCGATACTGTCTCAAGGTTCTGGCCATGTTCCGCTTGACGAATCCCGATACCGAAATTCGCGTCGCCGGAGGTCGGGAACGAAATTTGCGGTCAATGCAGGCGATGGGACTGTATGCCGCTAATTCGATGTTCGTCAGTGACTACCTGACCACCGCCGGGCAAACGGCTGAAGATGACTTTCGTATGATTCAGGATCTTGGGTTCGAAATCACTGCTGGTGATTATGAGTCAGCACAGCTGATGGAACGGCTGGGAAAAACCGCCGGTGATCGCAATACCGACGAGATTCATGATCCTCGTTGAATCCCAGGGAAAGACTCATGTTCTTTTGCAGCTTTAGAACTGGAGTGTCACTGAATCAGTTGTGACACGGTAGGTGATCTGCAAATCCAAAGTTGCACGACTTCATTCCGGAACCGTTTCACTGATGCAAGCCGTTACCTTTGATTCTCCAGGCGAACCTCACGAGGTTCTTGGCTGCGGCGACGCCAAACTGCGGTCAACTGGGCACGGTGAAGTGCGTGTTCGCATGATTGCCAGCCCGATCAATCCGTCGGACATGATGTTTGTGCGCGGCATTTACGGCGTCAGGCCGGAATGTCCGCAGTCTCCCGGCTTCGAGGGTGTTGGTGTCGTGGAAGCATCCGGCGGAGGAGTGAGAGGCAGGCTGTTTCAGGGCAAACGTGTGGTCGTCATGAATTCGGCCGGAGGCAACTGGGCCGAACAGGCTGTGGTGCCCGCAACCCAGATCATTCCGATCCCCGGCGGTCTCTCGGATGATCAGGCTGCGACGTTTTTCGTTAACCCGGCAACGGCATGGATCATGACGCAGGAAGTTCTCAAAGTTCCAAAGGATGCATGGTTACTTCAGACGGCTGCCGGTTCCGCTTTGGGACACATGATTGTGAGGCTTGGCCAACACTGTAAATTCAGAACCTTGTGTGTCGTCCGTCGATCGGCCAGTCGTGAATCACTCACTCGAGCCGGCGCAGACGCTGTCGTGGTATTCGATCCCGCCACAGATCCGCCGGAGGCACTTTATGAACGTGTCCGTGCTGTTACAGGAGCGGATGATTTACGTTACGCCGTGGATCCTGTCGGTGGAAGGACAGCTTCAGCTGTGGTGACATGCCTGGGTGAACGCGGGAAAATGCTGTTGTTTGGGACATTGAGTGGACAGCCGGTTGAATTCGCTCCGCGTTCACTGATGGAAGCCGACGCATCCGTTTCCGGATTCTGGCTGGGGAATTTTATGGCGCGGCAGGGGCTGTTGTTCAAGTTGAAACTGGTACGGAAAATTTCCGGACTCATCCAGTCCGGGATTTTGGCCACAGAAATTGCCCATCATTATTCACTGAATCAGATCACCGAAGCAGTGCGAGGTTCCGAGGACCAGAACGTCACCGGAAAGATCGTGCTGCGATGTTCGTGAAAACAACGCTGTGGCTGATGAACGGCGCACATCATGTCCCGCGTCTGAATACCGACCCCGGACGGGTGCTTCAATGCCGATTGGTGAACAGAAGGTCAGTCGGGCTTGTGCGCAGCGAATCGAAGTCGTCCTGTGTTCGCATTAATATCCGGAGATGTTAACGGCACACTCTGTGCTGCGGTGTGATGAGCCCGGTGAGGCGGAATTAAGCCGTAGTCCGACTGACGAGCACTGTGTCATCCGACGCTCGGATTCGGATCCACGGGTCCAATCGTCGGCTGACCGGCGGTTTTCCGTAAAAATTAGGCGAGGTGAATCACTCGGCCGCTTTTTTGAGCGTTTGCAGATACGCGACGACATCGACCAGTTCCTGTGATGACATGATCTTCTGCAGGTCGGCCGGCATCAGCGAAACGGACTGGCGAATCTTTTCCTCAATATCAGCCGTTGACACCGTATGCATCCGGGCTTCGTTGTCGATCAGTGTGATACTGTCATCGGTTTCGCTGGAGATCAGTCCTGTCAGAGTGGTGCCATTGGCCAGCAGGAGTGTCCACGTGTCGTAGTTGTGACTGATTCCGGCGCTGGGAAACAGGACGGATTCCAGCATCGCCTGTCGGCTGAGCTTGCGGCCGATTTCTGAAAGATCGGGACCGAGATTGCGACCAATGTTGTTGACCACATGGCATTTGTGGCAGGTACCGGTTGTATTGTAGATCAGACGGCCATTTTGGGGGTCACCCCTGCGATCCATCAATTCACTGACAGACGAAAGCTTCTCTCCGGCTTTGGCGTCCGACAACGGGAACATTTTGTTCCCAATGTTCCGCAGCTCCTGTTCCGGGGAGCCATGCAGAGCAGCGGCAACTGTTTGCCGTAAACTTCCCTCGATCCGGTTGTCCTCGGTTCGAACGATCAGCTGTCTGGCCACACTGAGGATCCGCATTCCGGCCCGGATGGCCGCGCGACGGACTTCCGGATTTGTGTCTTCGTTATCGACCAGTTGCAGCAGGTCGTATGTGAACGCCGCGTTACGCGAGTTTCCGATTGCCTTGAGAGCTGCAGTGGCTGACTCGGCTGATTCGCTGTTCGCCACCGAAGTGATCAGTTGTTTTTGATCCAGATTCAGCAGGCTCGCTACGGACGAAACGGCGTCCTGAGAATCCGGCGCGGCAATGATGATTTGGACAAGTTCCGGATAGCTGCTGTGGATGCGAAATTTTTCGACCAGTGCGATACGTTGACCGGGCTCCAGGTGATTCAATGCTGATTTCAGTTCATCACTCGCTGTGGTCTCTTCGCTCAACTGCCCGGGTTGAATTCGTGCCAGAGCTTCTGAGACCACGAAAGAAGCCATCTCAGGCTTCAGCATCCGCAGATACGAAGAATCAAGCAACCTTGGCATGTGTTCGGCCAAACCGTGGCTGCTTTGAAAATCGAGTGCTCGAAACCAGCGCGCCAGGTCAGACGGGCTGGAATCAGGATCTGTCGATAACGCGGAAATTCGTTCTCCAATCAACGCTGGTGTGACGTTATTTGCCCGACTTCGCCAGATGATCGCATCTGCCACATCAGCAGAGATTTTTGCAGACTCTGACGACTGCAACAGGCCGGCCAGACATTCGTTCCAGATTCCATGGGCTGCAATGCCGAGCGCTTCCAGAAACCAACGGTCTTCGGCATCCAGTGTTTGAGCGAGCGGCACCCAGAGGGCTGCACGCGATTCGGGAGGAAGATTGCAAAGTGCAATTGCACATTCACGTCGCACGGCCGGCGACGTGTCGGTTATCAAATGTTTCACGGTCTCCGGCAGTGCGATTTGTAACTGGCGTGCCGCTCTCAAGGCCACGATGCGAATGTCCGGATTTGGGTCATGCGCCGCCGCTGTCAGGTAGTGTTCCGTCCGACCCGGAAGCCGTGCCAGCAGCCACAGGGCTCTGGCACGGAACCGTGGGTTCCGGTGTTTCTGGAAGATCTGCTGCAGTTGAGGTTCCGCTGTGGAACCGGCTTTTGCCAGTCTTTGCCAGCCCTGATAGCGCGCATCGCGATTACAGCTCAGCAGGCCATTGACCGCTCCGTCGATTGACTCAAATTCAAATGTCGGGTGTCTCCAGGGTGTTCCGTTTGGCGCGATCCGAAACAGTCGGCCTCGATCGATATCACCCTGACGATGACCACCCACACCAGGGTCGTACCAGTCAGCGATAATCAGTGAACCATCTGCGGCTGTGGCAACATCGCAGGGTCGAAACCACAGATCACGCGTTCCGTACAGGACCGGATTGATCGACGCCTGATACCCTGCACCGTCCGCTGAAACTTCATAGCTTCGCACCACATTGACACCGGCGTCACAGTGCAGCAGTTGATTCCGAAATCGCTTTGGCAGAAGCGAGCCTTCATAAACCTCGATTCCGCACGGAGCGCCCGCTCCGGTGATGATCACATTCGGAATGACGCCAGGATCGTTGAGATGCCAGTGCTGAAGAGGGATTTCTGCTTCCATTCCTGTCCGTGGTGTTTTCCATCTGGCTCCGGTGACCTCGTCCCTGTACCCGTAGTTGCCGTACTCCATTACGAAATTGATTCGTGTGGCGCGGTTGCCGTCATCGTCGTTGTCTGACTGCCAGATCGTGCCGAAACTATCGATCGTCAGTTCCCAATTGTTACGGAAATTCCATCCCAGTGTTTCGACGTTGCTGCCGTCCGGATCACAGCGAAACGCCATGCCCTGTTGGTAGGGGGTTCGATCGGCTCGGACCGGTTTTCCGGCGATATCTGTAACGATCGTACCGTCCGGTCTGTGAAGTTCTTTAGCTTCGTTACCGAAATTGAAGTACAGGCGTCCATCCGGACCGCTTGTGAAACTGTGAATTCCGTGATCGTGCTGGACTCCCTGAATCCCTGTAAACATGACTTCTTTGCGGTCTGCCACCAGATCACCATCGTCATCGTAGAAATTAATGACGCTGTCGAGTGCGGACACAATGACGCGATTACCCAGCACACAAATGCCGTGGGCAGAGTCGATGTCTCGTCCCTGGTAGTAGGTATGACTGGAATCAACGCTACCGTCACCATCGGTGTCCTGCAGGACCAGGATTCGGTCACCGGCTTCGCGATCTTTGCGGTCTTTGTTGGCATGACGCCGGTAGTTGACGACTTCCGCCACCCAGATCCGTCCCGCGGAATCGATGTCAATCGTGGATGGACTCAGCAGGGTCGGTTCCGCCGCAACCAGTGTGGCCTCGAGGTCATCGGGAGTATCGAGCACACCCAGGGCGGCATCCGGCTGTCGCGTTGAATCGACAGTGGCCACAGGTTTTTCGAGTGGTTTGGTGTCAGCCGGCAGATGTCCACCGCACACCAGAATCACGGCACAAAGAATACACCTCACGTGAACAAACTCCCCTCACAATGACGGACTGTGCGGCTCGCGAGATCCTGCCATCAGGATATTCTCACATTGCGGATGTTCCTGCCAGCATTGTGAGACGTATATTATCAGCTCACTGCTCTGTTAAGTGTGATACACTGATGAATGAATTTGAGGCTCGTGATCTTTACCAGTTTGTGACAAAGTGTCTGGTGATCCTTGTTTGAGTGGCTGTCAGTCCACCCTGAACAGCCACGCCTCTTATTGGACCGAAATTGATCTGTGAGAGTTTGCTGCTGTGTCGATTCAGCCTGACGATGTGATGTGTTTCTGTTTTCATGTGACACACCGTAAGGTGATGAATCACGTACGCATTCATCGACCTGGTGTGGCGAGCCAGCTCAGTGAGTGTGGTGGCGCAGGGACGGGGTGCGGTTGGTGTGTTCCCTTTCTCCGCCAACATTTCGAAGCCTCTCAGAGAGATGCCACACCTGATATTTCGGTTTCCGAGGAAGAAAGTGCGGCGAGACGACAGCAATACCTTGCTGAGAAACGTGAATCCCGTCGACGGCGGTCCCCGGACTGAGTGTGAAGGACCGCGTGGTTACGTTTTTATAGATCGTGCGGGTTGTGCAATTTGAGATGCGGAACAGCGCTCACCCGAATGCCTGATGGTGTGAGACAAACGGAGACCGGCTCATCGCCGCAGGGCTAAAATTCAAAGCACATTCCCCTGCCCTGGCTATGTGCCTGCCTGCATTTGTCGGTCCAACCGTTTGGCTTTCGAAAACAGCGGCAGTCACCAGGTCAACGGATATCGGCACCGTTCCGCTTGTTTCATCGATCGGAGCCAGTTCCGATTGTTCTCAGCCAACAATGGATAATTCGGGTTAATGGCGATCAGAGCGCTTTGATTGGTAAAGCAACCTGAATCGGCGGCACCGATGACGGAGCGCTTCTGCATTTAACTGATGTTTGCAGCGGAATACGACGATTCCAGCGTACAGGTTCAGCAATCGTGCTGGTTTGCAACAGGGCTGCGCGAGTGACAACACCAGGCACAGATCTGTCTTGAAAGTAGTTGGGTTAACTTTTATGCTGCAAGTCGTTGATTTGCAGTGGTTTAAGACGAATTTCTGCAGTCAGTCCTAAATCTTTCTGTGTTTTTGGCTGAATTGCTACGAAATTTGCGTTAGTGAGTGTGGTGAAACAGGCCCGGCCAGTCAGTTGTGGCTGAAGAATTCCAACGACATCGTTCCCGGAGAAAGCTTATGCAGGCACGCCATCTTACACGTTCGCGTCGATCACGTCGCGGATTCACACTGATCGAGTTGTTGGTGGTGATTTCGATCATCGCCACGCTGATGTCATTGCTGCTGCCGGCAATTCAGAACGCCCGTGAAGCAGCTCGGCGAACGCAATGTCTGAACAATCAAAAGAATATTGCCCTTGCCCTGACGAACTGGGCAACAGCACACAACAGCCAGTTGCCTGCGTATGGATATTTTATTCAAAACAATGCAGATCCAGATTTAGCAACCGGTTTGAATCCACTGCGCAGCTGGGTCGTTGAGATATTGCCGTATATGGATGCACAAAACATCTTCGATCGTTGGGACATGGACCAGGACCTGAACGTTGCATTAAACGCTAATCTCCCGTTAGCGGCGGTCAATATTCCTGTACTGACCTGCCCTGATGATCAATCTGCATTTAATCAGGACGGCGGACTGAGTTATGTCGTGAATGCCGGCTTTGGCGACTCGGTCGGTG
>JAKVAZ010000021.1 GCA_022447225.1 Fuerstiella sp.
GCTTCAACGGGGATGTAGTCCAGACCGCAGCGTTCAAAGATGCGGCAGTAGGCACTGTACATCGCATCGTAGATGGTATTGAGTTCTTCCACCGTTGAACTAAAGCTGTACGCATCTTTCATTAAAAATTCACTGGTACGCAGAACACCAAAACGCGGGCGTTCCTCATTACGAAACTTCGTCTGGATCTGGTACAGCGTCAGCGGCAGTTGCTTGTAGGTGCGAATCTCTCGGGAAACGAGATCCGTGATCACTTCTTCGTGTGTCGGTCCCAGTGCAAAATGCAGGCTGCGATCGCCGCGTTTTGCCTCGAAGTTAAACAGGACATCACCAAAGGCGTCTTTGCGACCGGTTCGTTCGAAAAGTTCGATTGGCTGAATGGCCGGCATGAACATTTCGATGGCCCCGGCTCGATCCATTTCTTCGCGCACGATCTGTGCGACTTTGCGGACCGTCCTCCAGCCCAGCGGCAGATAGCTGTAGGCCCCGGCCATGAGCTGCCGAATGAGTCCGGATCGCAGCATCAGCTGATGGCTGGGCACTTCGGCATCAGACGGAACTTCTTTGAGTGTGGGGATGAAAGTTTGGGTCCACCGCATGAATGTATCCTGCAGGTCATGTAGCGGGCCGCGGGACTTTTACCAGCCGCACAGCCCTGAGTGATTGAGCGGCAGATTCTAGCAGAGACCCTGATGCGGCAAACCCCGGAACAATCAACAGATACGCTGATCCCTGCGGTTGTTGTGTCCATGACACCGTCCTAAGATCTGCGGTTCAGCTACTTCGGGCCGGCCACTCAGTCGGCACATTTTGTTACATCAGTCCGAGTTGCAGCAGCAGGTTACCGGATTGAAAGCGGGGATCGATGTCACGAACCTTTGTGAATGAATTTTCGGATGGTGATACCGTTGATGAGGTGTTTCTGCTTGCCGACAAACAATTGCGGGCAAATCGCAATGCCGATATGTACCTGCTGGCCACACTGAGAGACTCGTCCGGAGTCATCAGTGGCCTCATGTGGAATGTTTCCGAAGAACGTCTCCTGCACATTTCCACCGGAGATGTCGTACATGTTAAAGGCAAGGTTCAGTTGTATCAGGGTGCGCTACAGATCATCGTCACGCGCATCGATTTAGCACCCCAAAGTGATTTTGACGCAGACGATTTTCGCGCGCAGCCTCAGTCGAACGCCGGCCCGCTGCTCGACCGCCTGAAAGAGCTGATCAGCACGATTACATGTGACCGACTGAAAACGCTGGCGGATTGTTTTATGAACGACGAGTCGCTGGTCGAAGCACTGTGCGAGGCTCCGGCAGGTGTCAGAGCTCATCATGCCTACCAGGGCGGGTTACTGGAACACATCGTCAGCATGTCCGAGGTGGCCGATCGACTGTGCAGTCTGTATTCGCAGCTCAATCGCAATCTTCTGCTGCTGGGTGTCCTCCTGCACGATCTGGGTAAGGTCCGGGAATTGTCATGGGATCCGGCACTGGCCTACACGGACGAAGGCCAACTGCTGGGACATATGAATATCGCCATTGAAATTCTCAATCAGAAGCTGCTCGAGGCTCGTGGTCATCTGGGCGGTGACGAAGTCGATAAGGAAGATGTGCTGCGACTGAAGCATATGATTCTCAGTCATCATGGATCACTGGAGCACGGGAGTCCGCGAGTGCCAATGACGCCGGAAGCCATGGTGCTGCACCACATCGATAATCTGGATGCGAAACTGCATGAGTTTACCCGCAGTATCGAAGATGACGTGAACAAACATTCCGCCTGGACTCCTTACAGTCCGCGGATGGAACGGAAGCTGTTCAAAGGGCATGGAACAACGGCCGTAAGTGACGAAGCACATTGACACAGACCGGATTCTGGTGTGCCGCAAAACACACTCCCGCCAAACATTCACATTGATGGCAACGGGCAGCACAAGGTAGCTGTGGCTGCAGTGGGTCGGGTGTCCCGGTCAGGTTCCCGCTGCGGATTGCCACAAACCCCAACAACCAACAGGAATGAACAGTGAGCAGGCTTCGCGATCAGCTCATTGAACTGCTGTCCGATCCGAATTATCGACCTCTGGACGTGACTGCTGCCGGAAAGAAGCTGCAGATCCCCAGGAAGGGAATGAAGAAATTTCGCGAAGCGGTGACAGAACTGGTGGAGTCCGGACAAATACGGAAAGGTAAAAAAGGTCGACTGCGGCTCAGGACAGTCGCCGGATTCGTGACCGGAATCGTTCGTCGTATCAAAAGTGGTGCAGCCTTCGTGATTCCGGGTGAGACTCCGACCGATCAGCAAAAAAAAGATATTTACATTTCATCGCGTGATCTGGGGGACGCACAAACCGGCGATGAAGTCATGGTTCGCTTAACCAGCCGCCGACGGTCGGGGGGGCAGCGATGTGGCCGCGTCGAAAAAGTGCTCGAACGAGCCAGTAATGTGTTCGTGGGGACCTACTTCGAATCGCAAAAACAGGGTTTTGTGCGTATCGATGGTTCTGCATTTGATCAGGCGATCCATGTCGGTGATCCTGGATCAAAGGGTGCAAAACCGGATGACAAAGTTGTGATCGAAATGCTGCGTTTCCCGTCAGCCAATCGTGTTGGTGAAGCAGTGCTGACGAAAGTACTGGGTCATCGGGGTGACCCAGGCATCGATACGATGACTGTCATTTATGGTTTGGGAATACCTCACGAATTCAGCCAGGTCGTGCTCGATGATGCCAGAGAACAGGCCGAGATGTTCGACGAGTCGAATCTGGACGGGCGACAGGATCTGACAAACGAAACGATCGTTACCATCGACCCGGCAACCGCACGTGACTTCGACGACGCCATTTCGCTGCGTCGTGATCGGCAAGGTCACTGGCAACTGGGGGTTCACATCGCCGACGTAGCACACTTCGTGACGCCGGGAGGAGCGATTGATCGCTCAGCCCGCGAGAGAAGCACCAGTGTCTATCTGCCGCATCATGTGATTCCGATGCTGCCCGAAGTGATCAGTAACGGCCTGGCCAGTCTTCAGGAAGGTCAGGTGCGATACACCAAGACCATCTTCATCGAATTCGATGCTAAAGGAAAACCACTGGGGGCCGAAGTGGCCAACTCAGTGATTCGCGTGTCAAAGCGATTCGCCTACGAAGAAGTGATGCCGCTGATTGAAAAACCACAGTCGGCTAAGGGCAAAGTCAGCGGCGCCATACTGAAGCTGCTGCAGAAGATGCATACGCTGGCCATGATTCTTCGCCGCAACAGATTTGCCGGCGGTGCGCTGCAGATGGGTATCCCGGAGGTAGAGATTGAATTCGACGACGACGGCAATGTCACAGGAGCACATGAAAGCCATCATGACGCCAGCCATGAGATCATTGAAGAATTCATGCTGGCGGCGAATATCGCTGTTGCCGGTCTGCTGACGGGAAAAGAAATTTCATATCTGCGTCGTATCCACGATCATCCTGATGAATTACGGCTGAAGAGTTTTCAGGAATTCTGTGTTGGTCTGGGATATGACCTGGAACAGTTTCTCAGTCGGGAAGCGTTACAACAGGTGATACTGGATGCAGCCGGCAGCCCGGAAGAACGAGCACTCAATTTCGCGCTCCTGCGAGCGATGAAGCAGGCGGTGTACAGCCCGGAAGGTGTTGGACACTATGCACTCAGTGAAGAACACTACTGCCACTTCACCAGTCCCATTCGTCGCTATCCGGACCTGACAATCCACCGCATTGTGGGAGAACTGGCAGCCGGTCGTAAAGTCAAACGCAACAACAGGGATGAGCTGCTGCAGCTCGGAAAGAACTGCTCACTGACGGAACGTCGAGCTGAAAAAGCCGAGCGTGAACTAAAGCGCATCAAGCTGCTGCGTTACATGGAAACTCGCGTTGGTGAAGAACTTGATGCGTTCATCACGGGCGTCGAAAGCTTCGGGATGTTCTGTCAGGGCGTGAAGATTCCCGTGGAAGGAATGGTCCACATCAGCGCGTTAACTGATGATTTTTATACCTACGATCCCGCGACCCGCACACTGATCGGTGACCGAAAGAAACGTCAGTATCGTCTCGGCGATCCCGTCAGGGTCATTGTCAGCAACGTGAATCTTGATCGCCGTCAACTCGACCTGCAGATCCTGCCGGAAGCAGTCCGGGGCCCCAGGAACAAAGCGGCCACGTCAACTTCTCGTAAGCAGGGTGAAACAAAGAAGAAATCTGCTCGTAAGCAGGGTGGAACAAAGAAGAAATCTGCCGCCGGGAGGAAACTGAAGGGCAGTAACGCCAAACGTCCGACCGCAAAGAAATCGAAGCGCAACCCTGCCAGTCGACGGAAGAAAAAGGGTGGCCGGCGGCGAAGGAGTCAATAAGATGGATTGTGGTGTCGCTCCTGCCATGGTTGCTCAGCAGCTGATCGGCCGGTTGCTGTGCAGACGAACTCGGGCCGGACTGTGTACCGGGCGCATTGTTGAAACAGAGGCGTATTTATCCGAAGGCGATTCTGCAGCTCATTCGGCGAGCGGTCCAAATCGGAAGAACGCCAGTATGTTTGGACCGGCAGGACGAGCCTACGTCTACACCATACATGCCCGGCAGTGTGTTAACGTGGTCACACAGAGTCCGGGAGTCGGTTCGGCCGTTCTGATCCGGGCCGTGGAGCCTGTTCAGGGAATCGCTTTGATGCAACTGCGGCGCGGAACGGATCGACTTTACGATCTGTGTCGCGGCCCGGCTCGTCTGTGTGAGGCCTTTCAGATCGGACGAAATCTGGATGGCTGGGATCTCACTCGTGACAGACGGCTATGGATTGCCAACGACAGGAGTGATGGCCCGCCGACCATCGTTCGTACACCTCGAATCGGGGTCACGTCCGCAAAAGCTCTAATGCTGCGTTTCTTAGTAAACAACAGCAGGTTCGTCAGCGGTACGAGAAAACAGAATTTTGCTGACGATGATCACCCAACTTCCGGTTAGTCGGAATCATTTGTGCACCAGTACCCAGGACCGGCGATATTCAGGTCAGCAAAATCAGGTGGCACGGCAATTGTCATGTAACGGATTGTCAGGTATCGCACAGACCAAGGAACCAGTGCATCGTCACTCCGCGAAATTGAACGGAGCACACCAACAAAGCAACCAACCTGACGTCCGGTTCGGAGTTTCGGCCGGACATTGTCAGTCACAGTCTTTGTTATTCCGACGTTGGCAGAATTCGTTTGTTTAGCGAGCCGGCGTAATGGATAAACCAGATGATCCGGGCAAACGACACCTGACAGAGCGGTGTTTTCAGTGGTGATGGTTTTTCGGATGAATGATTTTCGAGAGGCTGATTCGTCTGAGTCAGGCTGAGGAATTTCCAAGCCGAACCACACGCTTCACCTGTCAATTGCCGATACCAAATGTGGTAAGACGTATTGGAAATTCGTCAGTCATACCCATCGGCGGATTCTGCTGATCGGTCACACAGGGGCGCATGGAGGCTGCCGTGAAAGTCTGGTTGTTTGCACTGCTTCAATCGATCATTGCCGCTGCCGGTCTGGCAGCTTACTTCTATGCCAACAATTTAGTACTTGCCGGTATCGCCGCCGGCTCAGCAGCCATACTGGGAATTGCTCAGTCGTTGCGGGGCGGGTGGAATCATCAACAGCCTGACAACCGGCGAGACAGGCAGCACGTCGAAACGCTGTCGGTGATCAGTGTCCCGGAAGACGATGCGCTGGATGGCGTTATTCCGCCGCCATTCCCGCATCGTCCCACGGTTGCTGCTTTTCTCAAACTGGCAGGTCTTGGGGACTCCACTGAGCAGCTGCAGAGTTACGACGATCTCGTTGAAGATATTCAGAATGCGAATGCGGGCTGTACATATCAGGCCGCTAATTTCTGTGAGGAACTGACCGGAAACGTTCTGGGCGTCGCTATGGAAGGGCTGGCGGCACTGGCGGTTGGAGATTCCGACAAAGCTCGTCGTTTTTTCGAAGAAGCCACACAGTTGAAGAGCAGCTGGGCGCTGCCCTGGCTGGGCTGGGCAGCGGTGTGCTATCAACAGAGGGATTACCAGACCCTCGCAGCGCAGCACCCGCACATCAACGGAGTCGAACTGCTGTGCTATGACTGTGGAGACGAAGACGTCTTTCTGCAGCTGGCAGAGTCAGAACAGGAAAGCCTGTCGGAACTGTATCAGCAGACCACTACGGCACTTGGCAACTACTACGCAGCTGCCGAAATCGCCAAATCACGGGAAACCGGCCTGCAGACGCACAACGAATTGCGCAAAGCTGCCTAACAAATCGATCTCAAAACGGCAGACCAAATACGGAAACAGTCACTCCGTGTGAGGCGTCCAGATAAGGATCTCTCCCTTACCGGGAACCGAGCAGTCTCCGCAGTAGCGTGCCCAGGAGCCATCATGGGATTTCCAGGGCAGTGAGACGTTGAGTTGCTTCAGGTATCTGGCATAGACATTAATGAATGTCGGATTGTAGTAGCACGACAACTGAAATGTGGGCATTAGCTGCAGAGGTTTAAGCGAGATGATCGTGCCCCGATTCATCCAGGCACCGGTACGGATTTCAGCTCCTTCCAGCAGCACAATTGTCCCGCCCTTCATTTGCAATCCGCAAAAGTCTTTGACGATACCACCAACAATTATCGTGCCGCGTCGCATTCTAAGTCCGACTTCCAGACCGGCCGTTCCGTCCACAATAATTGTTCCGTTTTTCATTCCTCGCAGACTACCGCGATATCCGCCGCCAATCTGGCCTCCGCCGTTGCCGTGAACATGAATGAAGCCGTTTTTCATTTCGGCACCGATCCAGTCGCCGGCATCTCCGTGAACTTCGATACGTCCGCCTTTCATATGGGCACCCAGATGCATGCCCACACTGCCATGGATCGTTAACTGACCACGATCCATCGCGCGGCCCAGTAATCGAACACGGTGCAGATCACCGTGAATTTCCACCTGATCGCTGTAGTCACCGTCGACGTTAAAAAAATCGTCGACTCGGACCTGACGTTTGCCGTGATACAGCCGCAATCCACAGATCTCTTCGTTCGAAAGATCGGCCAGACACGATGGCGACAACACCTCGGCTTCCAGCGGGACGGAAGGCGGTTCTTTCAAGGTCAGAGTGATGCTCATTCGGCGGCACTACATTCCTGAATATCCGGGTGTTCAATGCGCTCGAGCTCGACCGGATAATTGTCGAATGACATCGTGTAGCAGTCCTCGAACAACGGCTGAATGAATTCCTCGGTGGACGGATCGTAGCTCGGTTTAATCAGAAACTCCCGGCCCTCCGGTGTCTCCCGAATGTCACCATCTTCGATGACTACCTCTCCGGATTTGATAACGTAGCGAGGATGACTGAACATTTGCACGACACTGTCGTCTTCTTCGTAGATCACAATGTCAGCGTCGCAACCCACTCCCAGACTCCCCTTGTTTTTCAATCCCAGTGCTTTCGCCGGTCCGGCGGACATTGCTGTGGCGATCTCGTAAAGAGTGTATTCTCTTTCAATTTCCGGCAGCTTAATGCGGCCTTTGATTTTGTCTGGTAGTTGTTTCAGGCATTCTTTACGGTGGTCGGCGCACATCAGCAGCTCAATGATTTCCGGATAACGCCAGAAACAGCCACCGTTGGGATGGTCGGTCGACAGGAACACCTGCCATGGATCTTCGATCAGCAGCAGCAGTTCCAGCCCGGCGGCCCACTGCACGGCATTGACCAGGTTGGTGCGGCGATAAGTGTAGGGCACAATACCGCACCCGGTTTCATTTTCGACATCCAGATTGCCCCATTTGCGTCCGGTGAGTTTGTACAGGAGGTGCTGCCAGGGACCGTCAGCGGTAATCGTGACGGTATCACCGAACAAAACGGCACCGGCATCGGTGGTAATGCCAGGATGGGTGTTGAAATACTCAGCCAGTTCTGTGGTGGCCGATTGCATCGTATCCCAGTCGTCACCTCCGTACGCGTGGTACTGCGAGTGAGCAATGTGGGCGCGACTTCCTTCCAGATGCTTCAAAGTATCCAGGGTCGTGGAAATATTTCCGGGAGCTCCAAGATTGTTGCAGTGCAGGTGCACCGGATGCGGCAGTTGCAGTTCATCGCACATGCGAGCCAGCGAAGTGACAATATTGCCGGGAGTGAGCCTGCTGTAACCTTCAATAGAATCGGTCAGCTGTTTTGCGTCCCTGCCCCATTTCCACGCGGTAACTCCACCAGGGTTCACCGCTTTGACTCCGTACGATTTTGCGGCCCACAGGTACCAGGCCATCACATTCTTTGCACGTTCATATTCACCGGCTTCAAGCAGATCGAGCATGATTTCATTGTTGGCCATCAGCACGAGACTGCTCTTATCAACGATCGGAATATCGCTGAGTTCTTCGTGAGTATGACGAGCAGACAACACCGGAACGGCGGCTTCGTTCACCGTTGTGAATCCCATACCGGCATAGAGATAGCCGGTCGCAAACGTGGTCGGTGCCATTCCCCCCAACCCCGACCGCCGGGACCTGGACCGAATAAACGCCTGAGTCCGACGATGATCTTCCGGAGTCATTGCCCGGGCAAAATTGATTGCTCCTCCGGCAACATGAGTATGCACATCAACGCCACCCGGAAAGACAATCATCCCCGTAGCGTCAATCGTGCGTCCAGTGACGGACTGGGACGTCAGTCGCCCGTCCTGAATGAACAGGTCACGAATCTCGCCGTTGATGCCGTTGGCGGGGTCATAGATCTTGCCGCCGGTAATGCGAAGCATGGTTCGCCTTTGGTTCTTTGTTCCCGTTCGCCGATCATACAGCGTCAGTTCACAGGGCCAGTTCTGCCGGCCGGAACTGTTCAGACCTGAGCCAGCGTCATTTGCTCGCTGTTTTCCGGCATCCAGAACGGTTTAGTTGCGATGGCTTCGCGAATGCGACGGACGACTTCCTCGTCGGTGGGATAGGGAGATTTCAGCGCCGGCTTGAGCGGCATGGGAATTTCATCCATTCGATATCCGGTGCCCGGTGCCGCGATTCCGGCAGGTGCCGTCGTGATATGCACGCGGGCCAGTTTGCTGGTATGTGTTACATGCGGGTCAAGTACGATCGTGGGAATGCGGGCCAGGTGATCGATCGCTGGTTGTGGCATCGTCGCACCGGGATCGGCGCCAATGATGAATGCAGCGTCCGTGTCGCCTCGCACAAGTACATCCACTGTGGAAAATTCACCAGGGTTATAACGTGGATAGCCGCGATTAAACGTGATGCCAAATGGATATCCTGTTTGCCATCGCATAATGACATCAGCTCCCGTGACATTCCCGTGTCCTCGCATGGGCATCGCCACGAATTTGGTGTAGGCATTCATTTCTGCGGCCAACGTCAGGAGGGCAGCCGAATTCATGTGCTTACCACGTGTCATTGACAATCCCATGCCAAAAAACATACAGCCAAATTTGCACGACTTCATTCGGCTGACGAGGTCCTGAAGCACGTCAAGACTGACACCTGTCTCCTCAACCATTTGCTGATTGATCGGCTGGTCTTTGATCATTGCTCGCAGGATCGTGATCAGTTCAAAATCCTTTCCCGGTTTCACCTGCAGAAAAATATCGGAAGCTTTGGCACTTTTCGTTTCGCGAATGTCAACCAGGACCATTGTCCGGTCTTTGCGTCCCTTAGGCAGAAATTTACTTTTTTGCATCAAGGTGTACTTGGTGAAATGTCGAGGATGACATTCCGCCGGGTTTCCTCCCCAGTACACAATAAAATCAGCTCGGTTCTTAACTTCGCCCAGTGTACATGTGACCTTGCCACCCAACTGGGCGGCGATTTCAGTGGGACCGTGTCACAACGATGTATGACTGTCCAGCAGCCCTCCCAGCTGATCGGCCAGTGCGGCACATTCCTTTTGAGCCTCGCAAGTCGTGTTACTCATTCCATACACGAGCGGCATATCGGCTTCGTGCAGGAATGTTGCAGCAGCCTGAATTGCTTCCTCAACGGTTGCTGACTGACCATCAATCAAAGCGTCAGGGTACTTGTGCTCAGCCGTGTGATTCAAAAACCAAGCTGTTCCAAGAACGCAGGCCCTTTTTGCTTTGTGGATCCTCATTTCATCATGGTGCAGGTCGATGTCATCGCAAACGCAGCCACAAAACGTGCACGTTGCATTCCTGATAATCTGGAGCGTCATAGTTCTTCCTGGCACTGTGTATCAGACTGATCAGCGGGGGCAGAGTCGTCCGAACCGGACGAAGGGATGAGAAACGTTCAGCCCAGCGCTCGTCCCTGATAACTGCCCCGAATGCGACGTGGCATGAACCGTCCATCGTCAACTTCTTCCCAGGGCAGAACACTTTCCGGCTGCTCGCCGGAGAAGTGAGGTGATTCCGGACCGTTCAGATTATTGAGGTTGATCCTGGACATACTGGAGCCTGATGAACGTTTATTTTTCGGCGTTAAACAATCGAAATGAACCGAGACACGGATGCCCATTATTCAGGAAGCATCAAGGGATGCAATGGGTTCGACTTCAACTTCCCAACCTTTGGACGTCGGCATCCCGGTGCCGTCCGTACTACCACCCATGAGCTGACAGGTTGCGGGCCCGTATGGAACAAAAATGAGGCCCTCGGGAACCTTTCCGGCAGTACAGGTGAAGGTTGCTTCGCCTTCCTGGGTCGAAACACGACAGGTATCGCCCTCCGACGCACCAATCGATGCCATATCCTCCGGGTGCATCGTCATCGTACTGACAGAGCGTTCATATTCCTCTGTGAATTTTCCGAAGTTAATGCCAACTCCCTGTTTGGATGTACGGGACGGGTTGAGAATAAAGCGTTTGGACGGCATGGGGTGCTAATTCTAATGGAAAATTAACCGGAGATCGTATCGATCACATGCCTTAAGGACAACCTGTCCATTGAGAGAGTGTGGTATCAGTATTAATCGCTCACTATTGCGAATATCAGTCCGAAAGACTGTTAGCGCTCAGAATATTTGTGACGCCGCAATCGAGTTGTCGCGACAAGCCGAATCCTGCTTTCGGAAAAATGACAGAAGCAGTCTGGTCACTGACATTCCCCATACCAACAAAGACGCGACCATGTAGTAAAGGAACTTACTGTTCCACAGATGCCAAACCCACACGGCATTACAAGAGGCTGGGACCACATCGCAAAGGTGCCGGACAAAGATTTTCCTTCACAAAGGCTCGGTGTAAGCCAGCATATTCTCAAGAGTGGGCTCAACGGGACGGATGTGAGCAATGACCTGCTCGAGGTGGCTCCCTCGTGGACAGACACGCACAGCCAGCTCACCTGAAATCAGGATGTAAAGCGCGTCGGAAATATCACGCTGAGAGAAAAATCGCTGTCCCGGCGTGAGCTGAATATTCTCAACCCGCTGTCCCAGAGAATCGAGTAGGGTTTGCCAGTCACCCGACAACTTGTCCGCTGTCGGTTCGTGCTTCAGATCAGTCATCAACCCCGCTTCTTCCTGCAGTGTATTTCGCTCAATCCCCTCGATTCAGGGATGAACGTAATCTTCAATACAGAAGATCAACATAAAACTTCTGCCGACACTGCAACCACTTCAAATCATCCGGAATGGCCACTGGCTGCATACCGGTCATATGCGGCATGCGGTTCACTGACGGAATGGCATTCTTGATATTTTCCTGTGATTTGCGGACCTGTTCGACACGGATGATCACTGGTCTGACGTGACCGCGAATACTACCTGTCCAGAAGCTTCTGCAGATAAAAATGGTGAGGCCCAAGTTTCCCTCCGTAGTTACCGGCTGAGATTCGCAGAACACCCGCCATTGACGCAGCAGTATCAAGCCCGACCTGCATGGCACTGGCTACAGCAGATTCAGAAAGCCCGTCAATAACAATTTCATAGACTGCCCGCTCGTTAAGCTCCAGTACTGATTCGGTTTGCGCCACCAGGGTCGGACACCATTTCTCGTTGGTGCTGGCCTTCAGATCCGGATACCGGGATCCCACCTTGGAACCGCTTCGCACGAACCCCGAAGGAAAGGGCAGGATGACATCGGTGAGATCAGAGATCTCCCGAACTGCTGCTCTGGTCGCAATGAGGGCTTCCGCCTGAGAACGCGCACAGATCAGAAGATTGCCTCCACCGACTCCTTTAACGGTCCCGAATTCATCCTCACAAAGGAACTCACCGTCCATCACCGGAATTCGCCAGTATCTCTGAGAACCGAGCTTCTTCGAACTCTGAAAACCATCACCAAAGTACCGCAATTGACCTCCCACCCGGATTCGATCGTCTTTGCTGTCGCTGCTGAGTCCTGCATAGCAGGCGGTCGTCGGACAGGTCAGTACGTTTTGGCCAACGCGATTTGTGACAGCTCTTTGCAGTGATTTCTTATTGAATGCAAACACAAGAACAGCAATCGCGGGTCGTCCATCCGGACTGTCAGCTTCGTCCACAAACTGTTCGATTCCGGCTTCGGCATCGCACCCAATCACGCTCGAAGCGTTGCCGCAAAATTCCATGGCGGCATGAGCCGCCAGATCCAGATCGTACGCGGTGATGATCAACCGTGTGGCAACCATCGGAAACGCTTCAGCAAACGTGTCTTCAATTTTTGCATGTTGTGTCATGAGTCATCCTGCCGGGTTGTACCGGTACCACATTCTATTCCCAACATCACTGAATTCAGCCCGCTGCCAATCCCCAGAAGCGCAAGCCGGGTTCCCGGCTGCGGTGGATATTCCTCAAGTCCCATTGCCAGGGCCATGGGTAAAGCAACGGCTCCGGTATTGCCAAATCGTTCCACCGTCGGATAGTCCAGCAACGGGTCCAGCTGCAACCGTTCCATCAGCAGCGTACGGTGTTGCCTGCCAACCTGATGAGTGAAAACGCGATCAGGGTCGGAATTACTCCAGTTCAGAACACGTTTCGTACGTACCCAGTTCTTTTCGGCCAGTGCGATACCGGCATGCAACAGAGCTTCGGAATCGGTCTCCATACGCGGACGACCGTCACCAGGTGAGGCAGAATCCACACCTCCTGCGCATAAGTTGTGAGCATTTGTATCAGACAGAAATGCGCCCCCCAGAAACTTGTGGCGTGTGCGGCTCAGGCTCTCGCTACAGAGCACCACGGCGGCCGACCCCGATCCGACTGTCAGTGATGCAAATGAGCCCTTGATCGACCTGCGGGTCAGCTGCGTATCATTCAGCAACCCGGCAATCGTACCTTCGACAAGCCCCCGCGCCGTTTCAGTGCCCACGATCACCCCGGCCTGGATTCGACCAAGCTCAATCATGTCGGCAACGTGCAGCATACCACTGAGCAGTCCCAGACAGGCATTGCTGACATCCAATACGATGGCCTCGTCCGGCAGTCCACTTTCCGAGTGGACTCCGGCAGCTGTAGCCGGTTCCATCCGGTCACGACACACAGACCCATGAATCAAAGCACCAAATCGATCTGGTGGTATCCCGGAATGTTCCACTGCCAGCCTTGCAGTGGCCACGCTGACCTGGCCTGGAAGCGTTCCCGGATCATAGAATCGACGTTCGCGAATCCCGGTCATTAGTTCCAAACGTCCTGTCGGAAGCCTCAGACGTTTATAAACCGGTGCCAACTGTTCTTCGAGTTCAGCGGATGACACAACGTTGGGAGCCGGATTGTGGACGACCGCTTCAACGCAGACCTGGTTGTAACGCATTGGACAAGCCGGTAAACGACAACGCACTTCACATTTGACGAAGTGCGCCGGCGTGCATGAATACTTCTCTCAAAGTTCGATCGCGGAATGGAGACCGCCGGATTCCAGTCTTTGCCTGAGCATCTGGATTTGACCCATTACACTACTCACCTGTCTCCACCATGACTGAACGTCAAACGTATGGCATTCCATTCAACAGAATAACACGTTCGTGCTGCGCCAGATGCATATCGATCCGGTCATTCATAATTTCCGGATATCATGAAACCTGGCACGAGCCATTCTGACGGGCGGGACATATTGTACCCTGAACAGATGTGATCTCAACCAGCCGATGTGTCGCCATGGGCACTCTGTCTACGAGTCCGCTACCCGCAGCTTTCCAGCCCGATAGGCTTCGGACAGTGCACGAGGAATCTCGGCCTCTGCCAGAACGACCTCAGCCTGATTTTCCTGCGTTCTTGCGCACATTTCCTGTTCCTGCGCGACCGCCATCGCGCGACGTTCCTCCGCCTTGGCACGGGCAATACGGACATCAGCCTCAGCCTGATCTGCCTGCAGTCGGGCACCCACGTTGTCGCCCACGTCGATATCAGCAATATCGATGGAGACAATCTCGTAAGCCGTACTGGAGTCCAATCCCTTGTTGAGCACTGTCGCAGCGATCAACATCGGGTTGGCGAGGACTTCCTTGTGCGTCGCACAGGATCCGATTGCCGACACAATACCTTCACCGACACGGGCAATCACCGTTTCTTCCGTTGCTCCACCCACCAACTGCCCCAGATTAGTCCGAACTGTGACCCGGGCCCGAGCTTTCAGTTGAATCCCGTCACGGGCGACACCGTCCAGCGTGTGGCGGCCGTGCCTGGAGGGATCCGGACAGTCAATCACTTTCGTCTTAACACTGGTCTGGACGGCTTCCAGAACATTGCGGCCGGCGAGATCAATTGCAGCCGCCGTGTTCCAGTCCAGTTCAATACTGGCCTTCTGAGCGGCCACCAGGGCACGAATCACAATGGGGACGTTGCCGCCCGCCAGGTAGTGAGATTCCATCGCGTTACTCGTTATGTTGCTAAGCCCGGCCTGGACCGCCATCACCCGCGAATCCACGATCACGGTCGCATTTACTTTTTTTAGCTTCATGACGACCATTTGGAGAGGACCAATCACGGCCCCGGAAGTCATCGCCCGGATCCACAGCGGGAAAACCGGAACAAACATCGCCACAAAGACCAGCCCGAACAACAAGAAAATCGCAGTCACACCATACAGCAGAACCATGGCCAGACCTGAACGTTCTTGAGCGAGCAGCAGGAGATCAGGAAGAGTCTGCATGGGGCGATCCGGCAAGTGAGTGACTGAACGTGTCCTGAGTGCATCTGACACTACCAATTCTAAGGAAACTGTGAGCCAGACTTCAATTGAATCAGGAGATCAGTCTTATCAGCGACCACAGTTTGATGACAGCGGCCAATTGCACGACAGACAACAGTCGGTAGGATCACCGAAAATCTGAAGGTGACCATCGGGAGCTGAATTCGATCAGTCTTAAATCTATTTCTCACAGTTCTGAACTCGATTACACGAAGGCCAAAACGACAATCATGACTATTGAACAGCGTATTTCCGACCTCGGCCTGGATCTGCCGCCGGCTCCGCCGGCGGGCGGCACATACAGCCCTGTTGTCGTTGTCGGCGACACGGCGTACGTCTCCGGACAGCCCCCCGTTCGCATCGACGGCAGCAAGATCACCGGCCGCGTTGGCGCTGATCTCACAGAAGAGCAGGGCATTGAAGCGGCTCGTACCGTCGGACTCACGATGCTGGCCACAATTCGAGCTCAACTGGGGAGCCTCGATCGCGTCACGAGATTCATCAAAGTGCTGGGAATGGTCAATGCAGCTTCCGACTTTCAACATCATGCGAAAGTGATCAACGGCTTCAGCGACCTGATGGTGGAAATCTGGGGCGAAGACGGGCGAGCTGCACGAAGTGCTGTCGGAATGGGCTCTCTACCCCGCAATATAGCAGTTGAAGTCGAAGCCATCGTGGAGCTGCGTGATTGACAGTCCGGCGATCTCAGTCACGCCAGGTCCAACGCTGAACAATTCGCAGCGTCATACAGCCGATGATGACAGTGAGTTCATCAGGACAACCGGACACGTCAATTCCATGAAGGTCTACGCGATTTCACTCTCCAGAGCGGCCGGATCAATTGCCGGGCATTCAACATCGCTGTTAATTCGATCGACCGCCACCGTGTCTTTGAATCCGATTCCACTCACGATGCATGCGGTGGTTGCTTCGCGAGGAAGTTCACCCGATGCAGCCGCCTTGAGTACTCCTGCCAGAGCAACCGCTCCGGCAGGCTCCGTGAAAATACCTTCTTCACGTGCAAGCCTCTTTTGAACATTCCAGACGTGCTCGTCCGTGACGGTATAACCGGTCCCTCCCGTGAGCCGGCAGGCTTCGATCGTCAGGTGACCGTCGACGACTCTGGAAACCTGCAGACCACTGATTCCGGATGTCGATTCCACATCAGTGGCACGTTCCCCTCCCTCGCGAAGACGGGTGGAAATCGTGTCATTCCCTTCCGGCTGCACACAATGGACGGCAGGACAACAGTGCAGCCGGTCATCTCGGCCGAGTGTGGCAAACCCACGAGAAACTCCCACACACATGCCGCCTCCTCCCGCCGGACAAAACACGTGCTGAAGCCCCTCAAGCTGTTCTGCCAGCTCAATCCCCAATGTTTCAACGCCCCGCATCCCCTCCGGGCTGAAGACATAGGCACTCACCAGGAGTGCACGTCCGGGCTGGCCGGAAAGTCTCTTAAGAAACCGAAAGACACGACGGTCGATGTCCGGATCCAGACCGAATTCCTTCACTCTGCAGACGTCCGCACCGTAGGCCAGCATTTGGGATACTTTGCCAATCGGTACTGACTCAGCGATGACAATGCGGCATCGAATTCCGGCAGCCGCCGAATAAGCGGCCAGAGCAGCACCCGTGTTTCCGCTGGAAGTGGCAATACATTCAGATTTTCCGATCTGCAGCATGTGTGAAACAGCGGCCGCTGCAAAACGATCCTTAAAGGAACCGGTCGGATTTGTCCCCTCAAGTTTAAAGTAAAGATTCTGCAAACCGGCTTCCGGCCCGATTTTCCTTGATCTGACCAGTGGTGTTTGTCCCTCACCAAGCGTAATGCGATTCGTGACATCGATCGGCGTAATCGAATCTGCATACTTCCAGATACTCATACGATGGTGTTTCCGGACAGGCTCCGGCTGCAGGCAGAGAACAGCTGCCATCGACAGAGGCGCACAACCCCATAGAGTCGTTCTCCGACTTCTCTGACATCGCAGCAAGCGGAACAATATTTTGGATTACATTGAACGGTACCGATACAGCAAACGATTCGCGACAACGAAAACATGTCGAAAACATGTGCCTGCGTCTCACCGGACCAGGGATTCAAAAATTAACCCCTGTTGCCCTCACGGTCGTTATCACAATTCGACTGCTCAACAGAAATCAGTCCATTACACATTCACCAAATCTTTAGGGTTGATGACGCATATCTGAACGGACTTCATGTCAGACTAAAATCGGTGGATACAGTCCTTGTACCGGAATAAGCCGTCAACGGCGAGGATCGAACCGCTGATGTAATCGGCGTCACTGGATGACAGAAAAGTCGCCGCCCGTCCAATTTCGGCCGGCAGTCCCAGGCGGCCCCACGGCAACTGTTTTCCTTTTTCAGTAATTTCCTGTTCCGTAAACGTGACGTGTTCGCCTGGTGTGTCGATCCAGCCAGGTTCGATCGCATTCACGTTGATGCGATAAGGGGAAAGTTCCACGGCAATGGTCTGCATCAACAGGTTCAGGCCTGCTTTGGCGGCTCCATAAGCACAACACTGGGTGTACGGTCGTTCTGCCTGGACGCTGGAGATGAACACAATTTTTCCGTTGCCGTTTTCCACCATATGGCGTGCCACGAGCTGACTGATATGAAAACCGGCTGTGAGCGTGGCCTGAACAATCCGTTCAAATTCATGGCGATCCAGCTCCAGAAACGGTGTGCGCCGTCCATAGGCAGGATTGCTGATCAGGATGTCGACAGACTCCGCCGCATCCAGCACATCCGCAACAACCTGCTCACAGCCTTCCCCCCCAAACACATCACCTTCAACCGACTCACACGTCCGTCCCAGCGCCCGAACTTCATTAACCGTGTTCTGCAGATCCGGACTTCCTGGCCGGTCGTTGACAATCAGATCCGCGCCATGGCGGGCCAACTCCAGGGCGCATCCTTTTCCGATTCCTCGACCGGCTCCGGTGACAAATGCTGTTTTTCCAGATACGTCCATCGATTAAGCCTCCCCAAATACGGCATCAAGCGTGTCCGAAGAGTCTTTCAGCATCTGCATCATAGCGCCAAAGTCACCACCGTGGGCCAGCATTCGGGCTCCCTGATCAGTACGACGCTGCAGTTCTTCCTGGTTCGGTGCCGGCAGGCCCCACGCCTTGCCGTGTTTCTTACAGGCCGCCGCAACTCGTTCGCAGGCGTCTTCAAACGACACCCCCCCGGTATCATACTGAAGCCGCAAATTAAGATCCGCGGGGCCGATAAACAGACAGTCCACCCCCTCAACCGCCGCAATCGCGTCAACATTTTCGACAGCTTCGGGAGTTTCAATCTGAACAACCAGAAATGTCTGTTGATTGACGTCTGCCAGATATTCGTCCGGACCATTGGCAAGGAAGTCTGCATCGAGTCCCGCCGAATCCAGTCCACGATTTCCTACAGGCGGAAATTTTACGGAGTCCACCAGCATCATCGCTTTTTCCACAGTACTCACATGCGGAATCATCAGTCCGGCCGCTCCGTCTTCCAGATATCGATAGAGAGCGGTTTTCTCCAGGGTTGGAGCACGAAGCATGATGTCGATATCGAACAGATGAGCGAACGCCAGAATGGCCTGCACATCGCGGTCGGGCCAGTTGCGATGTTCCAGATCCAGCCAGATGCAGTCAAATCCATGATGAGCAGCGTGTTTGACAAATCCAGGAATGAAATGTCCGAGACTGCACATTCGGACCGATTCGTTATTCCGCAGTCGGGTAAGCGTTTTACTTTGTCTCATAATTGTCTCAAAAGATCTGGCGAAGTATCGTGAAAAATGTAAGCACTATCTGTTTCGGTAAACTTGTGCACTGTCGGTCAGGTCTTTCGGAACGACAGCGGATTTCCCCGACCGCCTGGAAACCACAAATCGCATGGTCTGAGGCACTGCCTTTTTCTGAAGTCTAAGCAGCCGGCTTACGTTACGGCAGTATCGGCCCCTGCTTTCGGCCTGGTGGGAAAAATCAAACTACCGATGCAGCCAGTCATAATGTTTGCAGTAAGGGCCATGGGCCCAATCCAGTAGAAACTGATTGGAGGCAGGTCAGTTCCGGGAACCGTCCCAAAAATTGGACCGCAAAATCCAACCAGCACAGCCGTCAGTGTTCCAAAACATGTTCCAATCCACGCTCCTGCCGGACTTGCGAACGGCACAAATAACGCAAAGAAAAACAATCCGAAAATTGGAGTCGTCAGAAGGTTTGCCGTCCTGGTCGTGACTTCGGAAAAATTCCCCGGCACAAGACCCATCATTGAACTGCCAACCACTGCCACGGCTCCGATCCCGAATGCAAGGCAACGGGCCAGCACAACGTGCTGGCGCTCTGTGAGCGCTCTGCTGCCCAGACGATCGAAACCATCCGTCATCACAACCGCAGTAATCGAATTCACGCCGGAATCAATGCTCGACATCGCAGCTGCGAACATAGCCGCGACAACCAGTCCGGCTATTCCGACCGGCAAATGGAATCCGATAAAGTGAGGAAACATTTTGTCCGCATTTTCTTTGAGTGACGCACCGGCGGGTACCAACTCAGGATGCGCTTCGTAATACCCCAGCAGTGCGAACCCCACCAGTCCCAGTGTCACACCAACAATCACCGATACCGTGAGCTGCGTAGCAAGGGCACGGCGTGCCGCACTGGCACTGGAGGTAGACATAAAACGCTGCACGGATGTTTGATCGCCACCTGCTGTGCACACAAACCAAACCAGAAAACTTGCAAACGCACCAACAAACGATGCACGAGTAGACAGACTGTCAGGAAAAAACGGCTGAGTGTCCCATGAATCATTCCATTCGGTCGGAAACCAGCCAAAACCTCCCAGATCAAAACAGATGAGCGCCAGCACCAGCAGAGCACCACCATACAACAGGATCGTCTGCATGAAATCAGTGATGATCACTGCCCGGAGTCCTCCCAGTGACGTGTAAATCACGGCCACGAATCCAGTGACCAGAGCAATAACCGGGATATACTGATCACCAAGTCCCATCATGATGACCATCGCCTGCGCCGTCACGAAGACGAGCAGAGACATCCAGGTCAGACGAAGCAAGATGAACAGAAATGCTCCCAGCAAACGCACACTCAGGCCAAGCCTGTCTTCGAGCAGTTCGTATGCACTGGTGACCTGTTGCTTCATGTACACCGGCAGCAGACCGTAGGCAACTACCAGGTAAACCACAGGCAGAGTAAGAAAGATGGTCATCCCGACCGGCCCCTTGCCCAGCGATTCTCCCGGCATCGACAGATAGGAAATCGTGCTCAGCAGCGTGGCAAAGAGTGACACTCCGACAAATATCGGATTCATCTTCCGGTCGCCGACGAAATACTCCTCAGTTGAACTCTGTTGACGACTGTAGTACCAGCCAAGTCCGATTGTGCCTCCGGCGTAGCATGCGATGATGACCCAATCGATGATTGCCAGACCATTCGATCTAACGGAGACTGCCGAATCCGCCGCTGAACAAACGGCCATCCGGCAGCAAATCACTGCGAATATCAGAATACGAGTTACATTCATTGCGTGTACAATAATCGAAAACAGAGTCAGACATCCCACAGCATCACAATGATCTCGCGCCGGATCAAGCGTGTCAGGTCCTGTACTGGCCGTTCTGTGATTTGATTTCCTGAGTACATCGCCGCAACGCGGAAACAGCAGAGACACAAATGCCGGTTTCCTCTGCGTTGGCAGACTTTCGGTTTCGGCAGATTTGTTTACGGTGAGTCGGACTTCCCGAGTCACAAACGAAGTCCCGGCGAGCCCGGAAGCGTTCACCTGCCGATCTAAGGTACTGCGTCAACTGACTCATTCCGAAATCCTGAACGGCCGTCCAGATTCGCCCGGTCTGTTCAAAATTTCGATCACACATGAATGGAGAAACAGTGACATGTCCCCACTGAGAATTGGCGTCACGGGTTCCGGATTCATGGGCCGGACACACATCGATGCCGCACATAAGCTGACGTCGACACAACCCGTCGCTGTTGCCGGAGGTCGTCGTGCCTCGAAACTTGCACAGGACTACGGGATTGACACCGAGCCCGATGTTGAGTCACTCGTTCGGCGTAATGACATCGATGCGATTATCATTTCAACGCCACACCACTGTCACTGCAGCGAATCCCTGGCAGCCGCAGCCGCGGGTAAACATGTACTGGTCGAAAAACCAATGGCCACGTCTGTAGCGGACTGTGATCTTATGACATCAACGTTCGCGGAACGTAACCTGGTGCTTTCGGTTGGCTACCATCAGCGGTTTCGAGAGTCAAATTTGCGTACTCGTGAATTGATCCGGTCAGGAGCGATTGGCAACGTCCGCTGTGTTCAGATGTCAAGTTTGTTCGATATAAACACAATGCGGGAAGACGATGGATTCGGCGGAACCTGGAGTTGGTGGACGGATCCGCGCAGTGTGGCTCATTTAATCAATAGTGCACCTCACAATATTGATCTTTGCCGATGGTGGCTGGGTACCGAACTGATGAGTGTTGCCGCTCACAGTGGAACATTTCGCGAAGATAACCCCAACGAAAACACCACCATGGCGCTGCTCAGCTTTGTGGACGGCACGATGTCGACATTCTGGTCCTCCAGCGTGGTTCCTTCCCCCGGTTTTCAGGGCGAAGCATTCCGTTTTCGCATCATGGGCGACGACGGTGTCATCGACTTCGATCCTTTTGGTCAGTTACAGCTTGGTAGAAACGGCTCAGTGGAAAATGTGTACGAGCAACCGACTGTTGGACACGACGATTCCAATGCGGCCTTCCAAATGAACCGCATGCAGGCCTATTGCGACCAGATGCAGTCGTTTGTGAACACGATTCAGGGCAGGGCAGGCGGGGAAGGCTCAACGGCAGATGGGCGTGCCGGGGTCTCGGCCGTCCTGGCCATGCTGGAATCGTCTGAGACCGGCCGAACGATTCAGATCGACGACGCTTAAGACGCACGCCAGGTTCCGTAAAATTCAACAGTAAAAACGATTCAGGGTTCACCAGAGAACGTTGGCAGCTCCGGTGTAGAAACCGGAGCTTTCCTGGTCCGCGCTGGCGAGGCCGGTCAGAACCAAATCAGGCCTTGATCTCGAAGACCGCTTCGATTTCCACGGCTGCTCCTGTGGGTAATGCGGCGAATCCCAGCGCGCTGCGAGCGTGATAGCCATCGCCGTCTTTGCCGAACAGCTCATGCAGCAGGTCAGACGCGCCGTTGATGACCAGATGCTGGTCCGTGAAGTCAGGCGCAGAGTAAACACAGCCCAGCAACTTCACAACTTTGAGATTGTCCAGTGTACCATGCGTATTATAGACGGATCGCAGGATCTTTTGGGCACAGTCTTTTGCGGCGTCATATCCCTGATCAACAGAAACACCTTTACCCAGTACACCTTTCAGATCACTCGTATGACCGGAGCTGATCAGTTGATTCCCGCTGCGGATACAGAGGTTGAGATATCCGGCAGTCTGTTCAGAAAGATCAATCCCCAGTTCCTGGGCCTTTTGAGTCGTGCTCATTACGAGAGTCCTTGATAATTTTCAAATGATGATTTGGCAACGCGAAGTTTATCGCCCTGTCTGAGAAAGCAAAGTTAACGTCACAGATCTAATCGTTTGACGATACCAACCACAGCCGAACCCTCAGTGAACCGAAAACGTCGCTGTCTCAGTGAAATCCGCAGGACGCCCCTGATCCATGAATAATCGAGCGTCACATCAGGACACGGTCCGATATCGGAACTGATTCCTGAACGGTGAGCGAGAGCTGCCAGACACTAAAAACCACCGTAAAAGGCGCACAACCCCTCATTGGTTTTCTTAATTCCAAAGTTCACGGAGGTATGCCGCCGTTTGTGTGGCGGCTGAGACCGGCAATGTTTTGCCGTCTTCCGGTCCCGATTGATGAACGGTAACCGGTCCGTCGTATCCGATGATCTTCAATCCATCAAACACGGATTCAAAGTCAATTCCGCCTGGTTCATGGATCTGAGTGATGTCAAAGGATACCGGCCCCGCACACCAGGTATTCAGCGTGACGGCACCTTCGGGGTTCAGTAGCTGATTCTGTAAATAAACGTTCCGAATCCATGGAGCCACACGCTGGACTGCTTCCAGACCGTATACCTGTCGACATCCTTCAAGATTAGCGGCTTCAAAGATCAGCCCGAAATTCGAATGGTTAATCTTTTCGAGCGTGTCCACCATCCCGTCGAGCGTTTCAAACAGACTCAGGGTGTGGCACTGATGAACGAGCGTCAATCCTCGTTCTGCGGCCTCGTCCGCCGCCGCCTGGGCATAGCGAATGTCTTCCGGTTGTTTGAGGCACACACGCAGCAGTCGTGCACCAAGAGCTTCCGCCAGATCCAGGTACGGTGTGATCTCGCGAAGACAGTTGGGCCCGTTTTCATTGTTATAGACGATATCAAAATCGCCGGTCACCATGCTGACAGCAAGACCTCGATCGTCAAGAACTCGTCGAGCGGCCGTCACCTGATCCTCTGATGACTGCACACCAATCTGTGATGCACGCATACAGATTGCGTCATATCCGGCATCAACGGCCAGACTCGCCAGTTCTTCCAGCGACATGCTGGGTTCTCTTTTAGAAAGAAATCTCTCTGCAATTCGACAGGATATGGATAACTGCATCGTCAGGCGGCCTCTTTCAGCATACGAACAAATTCTTTCAGGACTTCAGTGTTCTGGTGGTAACCTCTGGCGGTTATCAGCCTCCCGTCTACAACCACGTCTTCATCAACGTAGCGAGCTCCTCCCTGTTCGGCATCCATCGCGCATTTGGGAACTGTGGTCACTCGTTTTCCCTGAATACAGCTGGCCGCGGTGAGAATTTCAATGCCATGACATAAGCACGCGATCGGCTTGCCGGATTCAGCGATCTCTCGCACGACTCGGCACAAATTGCGGTCGTAACGAATGTATTCCGGTGCCCGGCCGCCGGAGATAAAGGCTCCGTCAAAATCGTCCGACATCAGATCTGCAAAAGCAACGTCGGCCTGCAAATGATACCCAGGACGTTCCTCAGTGATATCCCACGGAACGCTCGGGTTCGGTGGAATTTCATGCAGCACCGTATGATAAAGTCGGGCTTCCGGACCGGCGACAACCACCTCATAACCGTCTTCTGGCAAGCGGTAATAGGCGTAAAACGTGTCGAGAGCTTCTGTCGCATCACCGATTGGCATCAGGATCTTTGGCATCACTGTCCATTCCGGTTTGTATCGTGGACTGCAACATCGTTTCGGGACGCAAAGAGTCCTGCAAACATTCCGATGAGCACAATCGAACTGGTTCCGACGACGATGGTCATGAACGAATGGAGCGGATTAGCCCAACTCTTCCATGTCTCCGGCCAGAAATCACCCGTGGAAAGCGACAGCCAGATAATGATCAGCAGGCCGAGGACACCGCCAATGACAGCTTGTGCATTTTGGGCTCGCCTGGAGATCACTCCCAGCAGGAACAGTCCCAGCATCCCGCCGGAAAAAATTCCCTGCAGATTCCACCATGCGTCGAGTGCGCTCTTCACGTTGATCATTGCCAGAGCCGCAAGCGAACCGGCCACACCAAAGACGAGCGTCGCTCCGTACAGCACTTTCATAGACTGGCGTTCACTGCATTCGGGATTCATGTACCGCTGGTAAACGTCGCACAGGATTAAACTGGCCGAACTGTTGAGACTCGTATCCATACTGCTCATTGCGGCAGCAAAAATTGCGGCAATCAGGAGTCCGGCCAGACCGACCGGCAGTTTGCGAACGATGAAGTGCGGCAACACTTTATCCGCGATATCTTTGTCCCACAGCTTCGTGCTTCGAGCGGCTACCGCGACTTCCGTGATCTCTGCTCCCTCACTCTCAAGTTGTGTTTTCGCAGTCTCGGTCAGCTCTGCTGCCTTTCTGGCGATTTCTGCTGCCACGTCAGCGTCTGTGGGAACTTCCGTTTGAGTTCGCTGGAGTTCCTCTCTGGCAACATCGGATTTCACCTCATCCAGCAGCGTCGTATCGGTGTGATACAGGCTAAACAACCCTGTCCCGATAAAGAAAAACAGGATCGACACCACAGGAAACATGATTGTGCCCACCCACACACTGAATTTCGCATCATCGTCTGACTTCGCTGTGATGTAGCGCTGCACAAATCCCTGATCGATACCAAAGTTCTGCAGGTTAATGAACACACCATACAGCAGCACCATCCAGAATGTTGGCTCTTTCAAAAACAGCGTCTCAGGCCGCGCACTGAAACTACCCAGACTGAACTTGTCACTGGCACTGGCAACTTCGAACAGTTGCCCCGGACCTGCCGGCATTTGAGTCAGTACGATACCCACGCACAGGAACGCCCCCGCAATGAGCACCACACTCTGCACGACATCCGTCCAGATCACGGCCTCAATACCACCGAGCAGAGTGTAAATCGTGACCAGTAACCCCGTCACCAGGATAATGGTTTTCACATCCCATCCGGTCAAAGGAGCAAGCGCGAGGGCTACCAGGTAAAGTATCGTCCCGATTCGTGCCAGTTGCGACAGCAGAAAACAAACCAAAGCGTAAATACGGGCCCACGGACCGAACCGATCCTCAAGCTGCGAATAGGCAGAGATTGCGTTTCTGCTGCGATACAGCGGCACAAACCAGCGCACCGCAATTACGGCAGCGATCGGCAGCGAGAGACCGAAGACCCATGAGTTCCAGGTTCCGCCAAAGGCCTTGCCGGTATTACCCAGAAACCCAATGCTGCTCACGTACGTGCCAAAGATAGACATTCCCACTGCCCATCCAGGAAGGGAACGACCGGCAGCCATGAACTCCTGCGTGGTCCCGCTTTTCCGCGCGAACCAGCATCCCAGTCCGAAGACGCCTGCCATGTAGATAATCAGAACCACCAGGTCCGCTGTGCGAAGTTCCATAGTTTCCGTTTCCAGGGATCTTCGGTTAGCCGCTGAAATCATTTGGCAGCGGAATGTCGCCGATCCATGAGCCTGCAGCTCAAGCCGAATTCAAAATGCCATCAGATCGGCTCAAAGCGGGACACAATCAATGTTATACGCGGATAAATTTCTTGAGTGATCGCAACCCGGTTGCATCCTGGTTCGAGACAGCTGCAACCGTTGCAGCAACCTCACCAACATAAATGCTGCCCTGTGAATCAACAGAGATATCATGGCAGGCATAGAAGCTGTCCGGTTGATGCGGGTCGAGACCTCCGCCCCATCGACTCAGAAGCGTTCCGTCCCCATCAAAAATACTGATACGACCTCCGGTGATTTGTTCCGGCTGTGCATGGAACGGAAATCGTCCGTTTTGATTACCAAGTTCTGCCACATAGATGACGTCATCGTGTGCAAAGACCTGACACGGTCGAACAACGTCTGTCCACTGTTCCTGTATCGTTCCATCACGTTCAAAAATCTGAATGCGGCTGTTTTCACGATCCGCCACCAGAATTCGTCCAACAGAGTCCACACAAATTCCGTGCGGTACTTTGAACTGCCCTTCGGCATCACCCAGGGTCCCCCACGAACCGATGAACGTCCCGTCTGTGTCGAAATGGTGTATGCAGGCGTTACCGTAACCATCGGAAACGAACACATGCCCGTCATCTGTCACGGCTACATTCGTCGGCAGGTTGTACGGACCGTCGGCGGTAATGGTACGATAATCGAACCCGACCACTCCGGTGTTTGACGGAATGCCTGCGGGCCCAAGATCCCGAATCAGTTTTCCGTCTGTGGTGAACTGTGCGACTCGATGTCCCATATCATCTGTCAGATACAGGGTCTGATCAGACGCCACCATGATTCCATGAGGCCGCACGAAACAATCATCCCCCCAGGTCTCGACAAACTGCCCGTCGGATTCAAAAACAAACACGGCAGGATTTCCGCGGTTGAAGACATACACCCGATCACCGGGGCCGGCGGCAACCCCGATTGCTTCCACGAATCCGGAGTCATCCGGAATCATTGGCCAGGCAGGCTGAGGTTTGTATTTGTAGTTGCCGTAACCCAGCACTTCGCTCGAATCAATTCCACTGGTCATTTGAATGTTTTGTTTCGTCGTTTGTTAAAGGAGATTCGGTTCAACGCCAAAAGTCTTTGTGTGTCCCTGGTAGAACCGATCGATCTTACCTGATACGTGATCATGCTGAGCAAAACACTCGGTGCTTTCGCAGGGGGGGCCCGAAAAGGCATATCCTGCAGGAATCACGTGCGACGCAAACCTGTCATCATGCCGCTCAGCTTCACCAGCAGTGACGTACTTCGCGTGAAACCAGTGTCGAAATCCGCTGCTGCTCTCTGCTTGCTTAATGTTCTCAGGAAGGCAACACTAGTGACTCGGTGGAACGGCCGTCAATCAACCGCCGGTTGTTTGATCCATTCCAGTCGATTTCCGTCAGCAAACGACTACTGAACGTCTGCTGTTCAGATAATCGATTTCGATGAAGGAACCCTGCTGCATTCTGTCTGCCGACAACTGGACCGGGTGATTCCAATGAAGTGATGACCGAACGAACGTACAACCGCCTGCACGCCGCAGACAGATAACATTCGGCCGGATCAGTGTTCATTCACAATCGTCGTGGCATAGAGTCGAACGGGTTTGGGCATGTCGCCTGACGATCCTGACCGCCCCTGAGGAAAACGATGAACGATTCCAGTCCCGGATCACACTACATTGACGTTGAAAATCTGGATTGGCAATCCACCCGATTTCCCGGTGTTGATATGAAGATCCTTTGGAGTGACCCGGACGGGGAAGCATTCACAGCCCTGTTTCGTACAGCTCCGGGTACGACCCTGCCCAAACATCAGCATCGTGGTATTGAACAGACATTCATACTTGAGGGAAGTCTGGTTGACGAAGATGGTGTCTGTACGGCAGGTAACTTTGTGTGGCGCGACGTGGGGTCGGTGCATGCCGCCCACACACCCGAAGGCTCCCTTGCAATCAGTATTTTCCAGAAGACAAATCATTTCTTCGACGAAGAACCACAATCAGCAGACGAGTGATGTACTCCACTTTGAATGCTCAAGTCGTCACTGTCGTCGTGTCATAACAAACCGAATCGGAGCATCAGAAGCGTCTGCATGTTCCACCGGCCGGTTCGGCAGGACGGAGCTTGAAACGCACAGCGAGTACCAATTGTCAATTGGCATGGACAAAAAGACCGGTTCTTATTCCGGAGGGCTTCGGCAGGACAAAATCCCTCCGCTTAAGCTCCACTTTCCGCAGTCTGAGCGTCAGTGTCGCTGTTTTCACCGGTTTCCGAATCCGCTGCTGATTGCGAACTCTGCTCTGCCAACTCCGCTTCATACTCCTGAAGTGTCTGCTGTATGCCTTCATTGGCGGTATCAAGCGCGACGGCTTTCTTTTGCCACTCAACGGCTGCCTTTAAATCTCGCCTGCGATAGTGCACACGAGCCATTGTGTCCAGAATGGAAGGATCACTTCCGTCTGTGATCTGGTTGGCCGTGTTCGCTGCCTGGAATGCCAGTTCAAAACCCTCGGGTGTCAGCCCCTCGTGATTGCAAAGAAACCAGGCAATGTGATTCTGCAGTCTCGCGTTCTCAGCGTGCTCCTTTACCAGGCCGGCAGCCAAGGTCACCATTTCTGTCGGACGGTTCAGCATACTCAGGACCTGCATTTTCATCATCCGGTACTGCAGACTGGAAGGGTCAGATTCCAGCAGGGTATTGAGTATTTCCAGGCTCCGCTCAAAATCTCTGCTGCGCAACGCCGGCTGCAGCTGTTTTTCCGTCTCAAAAATTTTTGCGGCAGCTGCCACATCGAAATCACCGTTTACAACGCTGGCCAGCGGTTCATCAATGTTCATGGGATGACCGATCCAGGCAACTTTACCGGTCTGTTCCACGATGAAAGCGCAGGGAATCCCTCCCTGATCGGCTGCCGTCATATAGTTCTCCCAGGTGGATGAATCATCGTCCAGTGCTATCGTATAACCAAGAGTATCAGCCCACGTCTGTCCGGACGGCGATTGCTGCTGCATAAATCCGGTCACCGTCTCTGCGTCTTCTCTGGTCACACCGATGAACTGCACCGCGTCGCCATATTCTTCCTGCAGAGTACTAATGTGCGGCATACTCTGCAGACACGGTCCACACCAGGTGGCCCAGAATTCCACAACGTAAACATTGCCTTCCTGGAACGGATCGACTCCGGCACCCTGAACAACCGCCGCTGTCTGAACAGCAGGTGCGTCAATTCCTGGTGCAAGAGGCTCAACCTGCACTACAGGTTGAGCCGGCGGTTCAGAAGGTGTCCGGGAAGACAAAAATTCTTCCCGGGCCCGATCCAGATCCCAGGTACCGTTAACAACAGCCTCAAGAGGACCGTCGATCTGAGCAGGATGACCAATCCAGGCAATACTGGACTCTGCATTGACAATAAAGGCACAGGGAATGCCACGCTGCTGAGCTGCAAAAAAGTATTCTTTATGTGTCGTCTGATTCTGATCGACAGCGATCGTGTAGGTCAGAACATCCGCCCAGATCGCTTCGTTGCCGCCATCCTGTTTGAGGAATTCCATGACGTGACCTTCGTCTTCCTCGGTAACTCCGATGAACTGCACTTTTCCCTGATATTGATTCTGTAATTCGCTGAGATGCGGCATACCGGCAAGACAGGGACCACACCAGGTAGCCCAAAATTCCACAACATAAACACTTCCGGACTGGATAGACTCAAATGGCGCACCATGAACCACTTTAACTGCCACATCTCCGGCCGGACTGCCCGGTGCCAGAATCCCGGGATCTGTAACAGACACTCGTTCTGTCACTTCAGAATCTGTTTCGGTTTCTGCAGCGGACGAGTCAGCGCCGGTCGTTGAATCCGTCTGAGTTGTCGATTCCACAGACGAATTTTTCTGAGAGGGACTGGAAGAGTCCTGACATCCTGCCAGGACAAGTACGATCAACATCAGTACGGCCGGGGCTTTCATCGGCAGACTCCACTGTAAAACCGGAAGGGCATGGAATTCACTCACAACCAAATGACCTGACTGACGGACTGTTCTGTTTATCCAATCCATCTGTTTTCTAATGGATTAAAAGATTGACCGCCTGCTGAGGATGAATCGTTTACTGATTATTCCGTTATCCAGCCACTGGAACGATAAGATCCACAGGGTCTGCGGACCATGGTATTCAAACCACCCAACAACTGACCTTTCTGATCCACACAGCGTTATGCGTACGGGAAAAAGAAGGACCATGGCAGGATGACAATATCCGACGGCACATATTAACGGCAGGCTCAAACGGAACTGCTCTACATCCAGGTAAACTTTGACAGACTCTCTGCAGCTCGTCAAACAGATGCCTTTTGTCGCCTAACCCAATCATTTGCTGCGCTGGTTCGAATGAATAAACACTCACTATGATCGTCGGTGTCACGGAGCAACGTAGAATAGGCGCTGAAAACAGAGCATACTGCAGACCGACCTGCTCCCAGGGTTATTTTCTGTTGACCATTCTGCTTTGCGTCTCCTGCCCTGAACACGGATGAAAGTACTGTCTGTCGCCGATCGGTCAGCGATATTGACTCGAGCCTTTGGATGGGCGAAAGAATCGGTATTTTGGACGGTCGCAGTTTTCACACATGACACACACAACAAACGATACGCACTGCGCCAATTCAAAGCGGATGATTGCTGAAATACGCGAATTCAGGGGAACTAATTCGAGTCCGTAAGGAAAGCGAATCATGTCAACGTCCCGCAGATCGGTCATAATCCTGCAGTTTCGATGAGTTTTTGTCCTTCAATATGTCATGACAGGCTTTTGGTGACTGCCAATCCGTCCGGGTAACCGACCACCGTTCCGTCGAGTAGAACGGTCGCTGAAGATTTGATCTGTTGATTCTGATGTGGACCTCGAATGAAATCCGAAATTCCACGGACTGCTGACTTCCAAAAGAATGATCTTTCGATGAATCGATTGCCGTCGGCAGGTGTCAGACGCTACCGTGACAAGGTTCTCAGCTGCCCGGCCCGTCGAGTCGTCACCGATCCGACGCTGGATGCTGTAACGCCGGTTAAACGACCGGCGTCCGGACCGTCAGTTCGATGTTTCCCATCCCTTCCTTTAGGACACGCTGTCATAAGGATGTTTCTATGCTGAAAGTACACCGCCGGCAACTTCTGCGCACTGTGGCTGGTACGATCCCGCTGCTGTCTGCGATTCCGGATGGTAAATCTGCAGTGCCCGGAAAAAAAAATTCCGTTGTTGCAGACACTCATCTGCATTGTTTCGCCGGGAACGATTCCGAATTCCCCTATCACAGCCGTGCACCGTATCAGCCTGAATCAGCGGCGACTCCGGAACATTTGTTGAACTGCATGAGCGGGGCCGGTGTCGACTTTGCTGTCGTTGTGCATCCGGAACCGTATCAGGATGATCATCGGTATCTGGAACACTGTTTGAAAGTCGGCGGCAGTCAACTGAAAGGAACGTGTCTGTTTTTCGCCGATCGTCCCGGCTCCGTTGATGGCATGGGGCCACTGGTGCAGCGAAATCCTGATCAGATTGTGGCCGCACGAATTCACGCCTACGCACCTAAGCGACTGCCCCCGTTTGGAACACAGGAACTCCGCAACCTGTGGAAAGCCGCCGCTGATCTGGGACTGGCGATTCAGCTTCACTTTGAACCACGCTACGCTCCGGGATTTGAACCACTGATCAAAGAGTTTTCAAAAGTCACTGTGATCCTCGACCATTTGGGACGCCCCATGCAGGGTACGATCAAAGAACACGACGTCATCGTCGGCTGGTCGCGGTTCGACAATACGGTGATGAAAGTGTCCTCACTGCCTGACCAGACTCAATATCCTCATCGTGATGTGAAGCCGATTATTCGCAGACTCACCGATGCATACGGTGCCGATCGAATGATGTATGGCGGAGGCTTCAATGCCGAGGCAACAGGGGAAACTTATCGGGAGTACCGCCAACGGGCCGGCGAACTGCTGGCACATCTCTCGGCGGATGACCGCTCAAAGATCTTCGGTGGCACTGCTGCCAAAGTGTTCGGATTTACTTCCGGATAGCATGTCCTGACAACAGCAACACAGATTTCCAGCGTCAGGATCACAAACAGAATGAAGAAAGAAATGAAGCGATACCCCAGTTGCATCATGGGTACCTGTGAAATTCCCTGGGATGAGCAGGGAGGATTTCTGGAATCGATTTTTCGACGTGGCGTCCGTACCGCATTGCAGAGTACTCCTCACTTGTATCTGTTTGGCACAGCTGGTGAAGGATACGCGGTGACGGATCAGCAGTTCGACAGGATTGTGGCTGCCTTTGTCGACGAAATGCAAAAGGCGCAAGCGGAACCAATGGTGGGGGTGATTCACCTGTCACTGGGAACGATTGTGGAACGTATCGAACGTTGTCGCGGTGCAGGCGTACGACAGTTTCAGATTTCACTTCCCAGCTGGGGAGCACTGAACGAGACGGAGGTATTCGAATTCTTTGACCAGACCTGCGGACGTTTTCCCGATTGTGATTTCATGCATTACAACCTCCCACGTGCCAAAAGGATCGTTTCCGGCCAGGAATACGGACGGATTTCGGAAAGTCATTCCAATCTTGTCGCAACAAAGAACACCGGTGACTCTCTGTCACACATTCGCAGTCTGATGAGTGACGCACCGGAACTGCAGCACTTTCTCTCCGAAGCCGGTTACGTTTACGGCTCTCTGTTTGGCGAGTGCAGTATACTGGCATCATTCGTTATGAACTTTCCCAGGCTCCATGCGTTGCTGGAAGCCGGCCGGCAATCGGATGTCGTAACACTGACATCGATCCAGCGGGAATTGAATATCGTCACCCGGACTCTGTTCGAAACCATTCCCGACGGCCGCATCGACGGAGCCTATGACAAACTGTTTGCAAAAATGTATGACAATGAATTTCCACTTCGAATGCTTCCACCGTACACAGGATCAAGCGACAAGGAGTTTCAAACATTTGTCGACTTGCTGCAGGAAAGACTGCCGGACTGGGTTCCGTCCCCAAACAGCAGCGACGCGTAATGCAGGCTCCTGAAAACAGTGCAGAATCATCAAATTGCTCGATAGTCCCCGGCGCTGCTGCGAAGGAATCACTCGGCGTTAAATACTTCAGGTCGGTCCCCTTATGACTCGTTTATGTTTCTCCACAATCCGAACCTCGATCCTTACATTCATTACTGTTTTCACTGCGACGTATGCGTCCGCCAGTGAAAATTTCAACATCCCGCTGTGGGAACCAGGGAAGGTGCCACTGGGGCAGGGTAATGGCCCGCTGGACAACCCGCTGCTCACAGTATTCCCGGCGCCGGAGGGGCACAGGAACGGCTCATCGGTCATCATCGCGCCCGGCGGTTCGAACATCATGCTGATGTACGGCTCGGAAGGAATCGAGATTGCCGAACGTTTCAATGAATGGGGCACGACGGCATTTGTACTGACGTACCGAATGTCTCCGACATACGACCATGAGGCAAGAACGCTCGACGGAACTCGAGCGATCCGTGTTGTGCGTTCGCGAGCCGCCGAATGGGACCTTGATCCGAAACGATTAATGTTTATTGGGTTTTCTGCGGGTTCCTCGATGGCCCGTTATGTCGCGGCTGCATCTGATGCAGGAAATCCGAATGCCCCCGACCCGGTCGATCGTTTGAGTTCCAGGCCTCATTCACTGGGAATGATCTACGGAACCGGCAGCACGACTCCTCAGGAAAATCTCGCTGAATTTCCAGCGACATACCTGTTATCTGCTGCCGCAGATGGCGCGGCTAATAAATCCGCTGAGTTGTTTATCGATATCAATCATGCGGGCGGCGTAGCGGAACTGCACGTACTGCAAAAAGGTCGGCACGGATTCGGTGCGGCATTTTCCAGCCCTGAGTTCCGTCCCTGGATGGATTCACTCAAACATTTTCTCACCATGGGTGAATTCTTTGGGCCGCTGCCCGGACAAAAGGGATCCCCAAACCAGTCGCCACAGGATATCAGTCCCCGGGTAATCGATGATGGGTACGGGGAACTCGTCTACGTCCCTGAAGGATCGTTTGAGATGGGTGATAATTTTGGCGACGGTGAGTCACGGGAACGGCCGGTCCATACCGTTTCCCTCGATGCGTACTACATCGGAAAACATGAAGTCACTAATGCCCGGTGGCGACAGTTCCGCAACGATCCAGGATATGACAACCCGGCCTACTGGCCTGGCCACCGGGTGGTTCCAAAGGATCAGAATCCGTACTGGAGCCAGGAACGAAATCATGGGGGGGGCACCTCGAATTCTGACAACTATCCGGTGCAGGGAATGAACTGGGACGCATCCACCGCTTACTGCAGCTGGCTGAGTGCCCAAACCGGAAAGAGATATCGTCTGCCGACCGAGGCAGAATGGGAAAAGGCGGCGCGGGGAACAGATCAACGACGATTTCCCTGGGGCAATGCCATCGATCATTCCTATGCAAATATTGATGATTCTCAGATCTATGATACCGGACAGCAGGTCGGTTATTACGACGGCAGTTTGCGAGGCAACCTCCAAACGAACAACGGTAGTTCGGTCTACGGCGCCATGGACATGGCGGGTAATCTGATGGAATGGTGTTCAGACTGGTACAGTCGCGACTACTACCAGACTTCCCCTGTCCACAATCCGCAGGGACCGGCTACCGGCGGCTTCCGCGTGCTACGAGGAGGGTGTTTCTTTTTCGAAGGTCAGGATGCGCGAAGCTATGGTCGGTCCGGAGCCTGGCCGTCGGTTCAGGCCTTCCGTATGATTGGCTTCCGCGTGGTTCGGGAACCATAGTTCGGCCACAGGAACTCGGACCGAGTTCCTGTTCATTCCAACGCGGGGACACCGGTTTCGCCAGATCTGAAGTTGTCGAAATTGTGTTTAGCCGGCTGGGTCGCAACATCCAACCCGGCAATTGTTGGTGATTGACCGACACCATCCCTATACTCAAGTATCAGATAGTTTCGAATCCTCCCGTAACGCTCAGGGAATTACTCATGCCATCCTTTCGATTCTCCATATTGTTGTCCGTTTTGATCATATGCCCGTCCATCAGCAGGGCTCAGGATCAGATCGTACCCTCGAATGCCAAACTGGAAAAACTGTTCGAAGGTATCATGCTGACCGAAGGAGTCTGCGTGGCTCCGGACGGGATGGTGTACTTCAGTGACATCACGTTTTCACATCAGGCTGTGACCGAAATCGGAGAAATCCATGCCGGACACATCTGGAAATTCAATCCAAAAACAGGGAAGACATCCATCTTTCGTTCACCGAGCGGGATGTCCAACGGAATCAAATTTAACGCCAACGGTGACATGCTTGTCTGCGAAGGGGCCGACTACGGCGGGCGACGTGTGATTCGCACAGATATGAAAACGGGCATGAGTTACATCATCGCAGCCATGTACGAAGGAAGAAAACTGAACTCACCCAACGACGTCACGGTCGATGAGAAAGGACGAATGTACTTTAGTGATCCGAGGTACCTCGGACACGAGACAATCGACCAGCCCGTGATGGGAGTTTATCGCATTGATACCGATGGCTCGATTCACCGCATTATCACGGATGCCGGCAAACCCAACGGCGTCTGCGTGTCACCTGATCAAAAAAGTCTGTACGTGGTCAGCAACGCCAACGGTGCAACTGGTTTTGAACGACTCGGCAAGGCCAGTGAAGAGGAAGGACCGGTCGCTGTTGCCACACCACTTCGAAAAGGCAATATGGCTCTAATGGCCTATGATCTTCACAAAGATGGAACCGCAACATTCCGCAAAACTCTGGTGGACTATTACCCGGAAGACGGACCTGACGGATTGGTTTGCGACGAACACGGAAATCTTTATGTGGCAGTCCGAGCGTCGAACCGCCCCGGAATTACGGTGTACTCACCGGACGGAAAAGAGCTGGCATACATCAAAACCGAAGTTCCAACCAACGTCGGCTTTGGCCGCGGTAACGATGCGAATCTGCTGTACATCACGGCCGGCAGAAGCCTCTATCGAATTCGGCTGGCCGTTGCAGGGTATCAGTTGCCAGGAAACGCACGCTGATTACAAACAGAGACAGGATGGATATTTAATCACCGTATCCGGCCTGTTGATGTCAGGAATTGAAGAAGGTCAACGCAGTAGTGCACTCGAGTCACTGCTTCCGGTTCCGGCGGCGGTCTGACAGACAGGCGGTCACTTGATCGCAGGTCTGTACGGATCATTTCTGTGGCTCGGGAGGCAGTTGCAGTTCCGCTTCACTGAGATCCACGGGAGCACCGCCCGCGGGAACTTCAACGTGAGCTGTCCAAAGAATGGCATTCACAATTGTACGACGGAACGCTTCGATCTGAAAATTGCGGTAGAAATGTCCCAGGGTTGTTCCATAGGATCGACCGCTGCCGGGACGTTCACAGACCCAGCCGACAACCACGTCCTCTTCCTTCGTGGTAACTCTTAACAGGGGCGTTGCTGCTCTGATGACCGGCTTAAGATAAAATTCATCGTTGAGTTCGTACTCTTTCCATCCGCGGCAGACGGGATGCTCCGGCACAAGCTGCGTCAGAATCGATGTATCGGTGCTGAGTCCGTAATTCGAGACCCAGCTGGCACCGAGATAATCCATCCATCGGTCACCGAGTCGGTCAAGATTTTTTTCATACACCGTTGACGCCCAGTGAATTGTTACCAGACCCACACCGTTGGTCATCATTTGATGCAGAGCCCCACTGCCTGGGCCGTCCAGCAGGAATTCTGCTCCGGGACTTGAATACAACACAATCGTTTTGACATCTTTCAGAACCTCAGGATCCTGGGGCCAGCCTTCTGAGACGACCGTTGTGATCCCGTCCGTTTTCCGCAGACACCTGGCCAGCATCTTCTGAGTGTGCATGTACATATGAGTGCCGAATCGATGGTCCGGCTCTTTCCCGATCAACAGGATCTTCACGGACGAATCACCGGCCGCGCAAACATCGTTAACCATCAATATCAGCAGGCAGGAAATGACCGAAAAGAAAATACCGACGAATGTGTTTTTCATTTCAAGTTTCCTCCGAAGTGTTCGAAATGCTAATGCTGTAATCTTCATCTCAGGAATCGAAAACTGCCGACCCCCCGCCATCTGTAAAAACATGCGTCCGCGGTAACGCAGATGCCCGGTCCGGGACAGATGGCTTCGTGGACTCAAACGAATTCGTGGATCCGGCAACTCATCCTGACCGTTCGATCAGACGCTTCGATGCAATCACTCAGAGCCAAACCTGAAGGAGTAAAGATCAGCGTCTTTCATTACAAATCGCAGAACCACACTCCGACCAGCCAGCTCGCTGACATCAGAGCTGTCGCTCCAGTAAACCGTTCGGTCAACCGTATCACCGAAGATATCTGAACAGTCGTTCAGACCGAAGCCATCGATTGCCCCGCCATCAGCATTCTGAATTTCAACACGGATACTTCCGGCCGCCGACGTGGCAAAATTGATGCTCAGTTGATTGCCGCTAAACTGCAGCGGTCGAGTCATCATTTCGCCACCTTTCCATCCCGCATGGATGGATACGAAACCATCTAATCGCATGGTATATCGTCGCACGGCATTACTGTCACCCATCCATCCTCCTTCAGCAGCGTAAAAAGCAAGCTCATTCGGGGCGTCGGGTAGTGCAGATTTCGTTTCCACGACCTGCCAGGCAACAGAATTGTTTCCGTAGTTCCACGTACCGGTTCGCTCGGGCCCCGGTGGCAGAAACGCTTCATTCCAGCGATCAAAGTGAACTCCGTCACGACTTGCCATCAACAGTGTTTCCGTAATTGCCGTACCAAGTCGCATGTGTACGGCAGATCGCTGTTCTCTATGTTTCGTGTCCGGGAGATCCCGCAGCGATGGCGACCAGCTGCGTTCCACATAGCGCATCGGAAACCCAATCAGAACATGTGGTGCCCGGGGGTAGGGCGCAATCTGATTCGTATAGAGTTGTTCAACCGGTGAATCTTCATATGTCAAATCCGCTTCATCACTCCAGGTGAGAAGATCGGATGAAGACGCCGTGCGAATCGCACGAATGCGAAGCGGCTTGCCGTCAGTTTCGGTGGCAGTATCTTCAGTTAATATTCGGTAGTAGACTCGGTACTTTCCTGCGTTCGAATCCCAAAAAGCTACGTTTTGCGAATCAAAGGCTCCGTCAGTAATCACGGGAGCATTGTTCATGAATGACCAGCGGATTCCGTCAGGCGAGTGAAATACAAACAAGCCGCGCGGTAATATTCCGGCCATCGCCTTAAATCGTGACTCAGACGGACAATTCGGATGTGAGTCGAGAAACGGTGAAAAATTATGCGTCCCGACTCCGGTCCAGATGATGTTATTCTGCTTCGAACCATCGTATTCACGGAGTCCGAGTATTGGTTTTTCCCAGTGGATGCCGTCCTGGCTTTGCGCAAAGCAGGAGACCTGCGTCCCCTTCTTTAAAATGCCGCCGGCCACACTGATTGCGGCACCACGATAATACATCCGATACAAATCGCGATCTCTTACGATACTGTGGTAACCACTGACACAGCCTTCCCAGGGCGCATCATTAACGATCGCAATGTCGTGAGGGACCGGATGATGTAACTTTCGTGTGACGCCTCTGAGCGACTGGATCATGTATTGGTCAATGAATAATTCGCGACGACTCCCGATATCGATCGAGTCCCCTGCACACGTCAAAGCGGGTAACAGGATAAGGCCAACAAAAGACGAAACTCTCACGAGAGTATTCCTGCTCTGATTTGATCGCATACTCATATCACTCAATTTATCATAACCGTGTTCAGAACGGCATGTTGGGTAAGGTCTCACTATCCGCCCGGCTGCTGCCGTTTATCCGTAGTCAATTCAGCTGCCATCACCTGAATTTTAAGGTGTAATCGGACCGGACGCATCTACAGGGAGGTCCACTCGCGGAATCGGGGTTCGTCCACATTACGACCGCTGATGACAGCCACCACATCGCCGCTGCCTGTCAGTTTCACACGCCCCTGTAACAACGCAGCAACGGTGGTGACTCCCGATGGTTCGGTTCGCAGGCCGTGATTTTCGTACAGCCACTTCATTGCCCCCTGAATCTCCTGATCAGTGACCGTAACTGCATTTGT
>JAKVAZ010000022.1 GCA_022447225.1 Fuerstiella sp.
CGTCAGCGAGTCGGATGAATCGGATCAAAGTTCCCGCATCAATCCCGGCGAATCATTCAATCGTGTGTCGGACTGAACCGGGCCAGTCATTCACCGTGACCCGCTTCGCCGCGTAAGGAATACGGGCTTGCTTTGCGTGGTGTTGAGCGTCGAATAATGGCCAGAGTTGAGCGGATGCCGGTGGAGGACGGAAGGGGGGTGGATACTTTACTTTGCGGAGCTGCCAGATTGTGCCTGCAAACGGCAGGTGGACAAACCCGTGTGGCTGGGCTGACTTCACTCTTTCAGTATCCGGATCACCGGTGCTTCACGGTAGCTCCGTTGACTTAACTCAACACTTCAGTCAGACGGCGACACAGTTCAGAGATGGATTCTGCCTGCAGACTGGTCGGGTTGATTACCAGCACCCCCAGATGCAGTTTTGCGTGTCCCACGAAGACCGGAGGGGTTCCTTTTCGCAGGTCCTGACAAATGTCTGCTGCGGACCGTTCGCCTGAGACGGCGTCGACGTGGATTTCCAGTACAGGCCATTGTTCAGCAGTTGCCGGTTCCACGAGGTGCGTGGAAACCTTCGTGCTGGACAGTGCATCTGCAATCTGTTCAAGCCAGCGGCGATAATCCTGCAGCTGCGCGTCGTAGTCGCCGGACACAAACAGATCGAGTGCCGTTAACAGTGCCACGATTTCTTCTTTGGATACTTTCAGGCTGCGACCGATGCCGTGGCGGGGAATGCCGGTGGCGTGCGAACGAACGATCAGTTCCTGCGGTGGATCCCACAGTTCCGGATGATCGTCCATGTCGAACATTTGCTGTGCGGCGGCTGAAATAAGTTCCCGCCGACCACACAGGATTCCTGTCGACTGCGGTCCTCGTATTGCCTTGCCGCCACTGAAAGCAACGAGGTCGGCTCCGGTACCTGGAATGTCCGTCAGATTTGATCGTGGAGGCAGCTCGCCTGCCGCGTCAACCAGAACCGGCAGGCCATGGCGACGTGCTGTTGTGACCACATCTTCCAGGGACGGACACGAAGTGTCGGATCGCACATACACGATTCCTGCGGTCTGAGGTGAAATGGCGGCTTCATATTCCCAGGCCTCCGTTCGACGGACGCCGGCGCCGGCCACAATTTCATTAAACCCCACTTCAGTCAAACGAGCTCCCGCAGCCCGAATCGCGTGGTCGTATCCGCTTCGCTGCTCACGAGCAATAATCATTTCGTTGGGGAACCCGTCGCAGTGGGGCAGCTGTTCCATCCGTGCCAGGTGATTTCCCGTCAGAATTGCGGCGGTGCCCAGTGTTAGCGCGCCGGCAGCCCCGGATGTGATCAGTCCGGCTTCCGTCTTTGTCACAGCGGCAATGCGTTGTGAAGCAACCGCCTGCAACTGCTCCAGGGGTACGGTTTCCCGGGCTGCGTTTTCAAAGGCTGCGAGGACCGGTGGCGGCATCGGAGCCCCACCCAGCCGGGTCACGGATCCGCAGGCATTGATGATGGGCTCCACGCCCAGTTGTCGGTAAATACTCATTCCGTATGATTACCACCACAGCGTTGAGGATACAACTGCCGGCCGGATGCGAACACTGACTGATTGCATGTGTGGGCGGATTGAATCTTCTTGATCGTGGTTCATCGACCTGCGATTGTACAACAGTCATAAGACATGCTGTCCGTTCCTGAAAACACTAAGAACCTTTGAAGAACAGGTTGAATCGTGGCATCGAAACCTTCGTCCCCGGACTTTCTGCGCCGCAATATGTTTCTGGGGGCCGGCGCGGCAGTCGCAGGCAGTTCACTGTTTTCTGCCAACGCAGATCAGTCAGACTCGTCTGAGTCCGTTACGGACCGCACCACAACAATTCGCATCAACCAGCTGATTCCACACGTTTTTCGTGATCGGGTCTTTGTGGAGATCGGGACTAATCACGGAATCAGCGGATGGGGTGAAATCAAGGGGGTCGTCCCGTCGGTATCCTCGGCGCTGGCAACATCTATGTTTGAGCTGCTGGACGGTCAGAACCCAACACGGATTGAACATCTGTGGCAGGTGCTGTTCCGGGCTGAACGCAATCAGCGTGGCGGAGCCTTTATGGTGCACTGTATCGCAGGTATCGATATGGCTCTGTGGGATATCACCGGAAAACTTTGGGGGGTACCCGTCCATCGATTGCTTGGAGGACCCACCCGTGATCGCATCGCCGTGTATCCGGCCGCCGGAGCAATCAAACTGGGAAGTGGTCCCAAACCGCACTCGGGAAATCCGGCTGACATCAAAGCACTGGTTCAGCAGGTACGAGACACCCGGGAACGTCTGGGAGACAGTGGTACCATCATGTTTGATGCGCACTGCGCCATTCCACCCGCCATGCTGATTCAGTTTGCCAATGCCATCGAACCCTATGACGTCCTGTTTCTGGAGGAATCTGCCGTTCCCGGCAACATTGAAGTCTTTCGGAGAATTCGGGAGGCAATCAATATCCCTATGGCAGCGGGCGAACGCGACCGGACGATCTGGGGCATCCTGCCGTATTTAACAGAAGGCGTGCTGGACATCGTCCAGCCGGACTGCGGGTACACGGGCGGTATTACTCAGATGAAAAAAATTGCTGCTTTGGCAGAAGCATACACGGTACCTCTGGCGCCACACTGCACGCAGTCTTATCTGGGGATGACGGCCAGTTTTCACGTCGCAGCTTCAGTGCCCCATTTGCTGATTCATGAATCGTACGACGACCGGATGTTTGATCGATTCATACACCGGAAATGGTCGAAGCAGGATGGTTACGCCAGTATCCCCGACGGGCCAGGCCTGGGAATCACCATCGACGTGGCGGAAATGCAAAAACTGGCTGCCGATCCGTCTTACAAATACGAGTGGCGCGGTCCTCGGTATCTGCCCGACGGTTCCGTTTCCGATTATTAAACAGACGGCAGATCACAATTTTGCGCTGGGCAGCAACACGGGTCTGCGGTTTGGTTATGAACTGTCAAACCGGAAGTTTGCACTCCCTGGGCTCTGTGATCTTATTTGACGGCGGTTGTTCTTTGGCCGACCTGTGCCGTGATCCGCTGTTTCCCTTCAGGGAGTGAACTGTCGATTGGTGTGATGGATTCCACTCCTGTCAAATGCCAGAATAACGGTGCGAATCATCAGCACTTAACAACGGCGGAATACTACTATGAGGCGACGACAATTCATTCAACTTGCGGGCGCCGGTTCGATTGCTGCCGCAGGTAATTTTGCGGCCGGAGAATCAGCCGACATGACTGCACGAATTAATCAGGATCTGTTAAGAAGTCGTAACGGGAATCGATCCACCGTTGTCTGTCAGCAGGGGCTGGTGTGTGCCAGTCAGCCTTTGGCTGCTCAGGCGGGTGTCGATATCCTCAAGGCCGGCGGCAACTGCGTTGATGCAGCGATTTGCACCAATGCAATGCTGGGACTGACCGAACCGGCCAGCAACGGAATCGGGGGAGACCTGTTCGCCATCCTGTGGATTGAGAAGGACCGGCAACTGTATGGTCTGAACGCCAGCGGTCGTGCTCCCTATGACTGGAATCTTGAGGCCGCCAGGGCACTTGGACTGCGTTCAATTCCTAAATTCAGTCCGCTTAGCTGGAATGTACCGGGTTGTGTGAGCGGCTGGGGGGCGCTGAGCAGCCGATACGGAAAACTGCAGCTCTCACAGTGCCTGGAAGCATCGATTGATTACGCGACAAACGGCTTCCCGGTTTCGCCCATCATTTCAACACACTTCGAATTTGATCCAAAACAGGTCCCCGGTCTGGCTCGTGTTTATCATCCGAACGGTCAGCGCCCAAAGTATGGTGAGATTTTTCGAAACCAGTTGCTGGCCAAATCGTACCAGGCAATTGCAGAAGGAGGACCGGAAGCGTTTTATCAGGGGGAAATTGCAGAGCGAATTGTTGCCGCATCCACGGCACTTGGCGGAAAGATGAGTCTGAAGGACCTCAAAGATCACACCGCCACCTGGGTTGATCCTGTGAGCAGCAGCTATCGTGGCTGGGATGTCTGGGAAATTCCTCCCAATGGTCAGGGCATCGCAGCTCTGCAGATTTTGAACCTGCTGGAACACTTTGAGATCGATCGACTGAAACCGAATTCTGCCGAACACCTGCATCTGTTTGCCGAAGCCAAGAAGCTGGCCTTTGAAGATCGAGCCCAGTATTACGCGGATATGGAGTTCGCGGATGTCCCCGTTGAATGGTTGATCTCAAAAGACTACGCGGCGCAACGCGTGAAAATGATTGATCCGAGACGGGCACGCGACAAGGTGGCCTTCGGTGACCCTGAACTCGATTCAGACACCGTCTACCTGACAGCGGCCGACGGAAGCGGCAACATGATTTCCCTGATCCAGAGTAACTATCATGGTTTTGGTTCCGCGCTCTGCCCGGATGGTCTTGGCTTTCCCATTCAGAATCGAGGTCAGGCATTTTCGCTGGACCCCGGTCACCGCAACCGACTGGAACCTCATAAGCGTCCCTTCCACACCATCATTCCGGCGTTCATGACCCGAGACAGTCAGCCGGTGATGTCATTCGGAGTGATGGGGGGTGACTTCCAGCCTCAGGGACATTCGCAGGTCGTGATGAACATGATCGATTTTGGGATGTCACCGCAACAGGCGGGCGACCAGCCTCGGATTTCTCATTCGGGCAGTTCCAGTCCGTGGGGTGCAAAGTCGACCGATGGCGGTTCTTTGGTCTTTGAGCACGGGATTGACCCGGCCGTTAAGCAGCAACTCGCTCAAATGGGACATCGGATTCGACCTGGGGTCAGCGCCCACGGGGGATATCAGGCCATCTGGCGACTGGACGATCCACTGAGATATTTCGGTGGTTCTGATCCTCGTAAGGACGGTGCGGCAATCGGGTATTGAGTCCGGAACAGTTGAGTAACCGTGTGACGACCGGGAACGTGAGTTCCCTGGTGCTGCGCCGGATACGGAACCCGGGAGCTGACGACCCCGGTTCGTCCGCGCGCTGTTAAATAGCTGTCGTCCAGGCCAATCACAGTCGTCTACTCGGCGTTTCAGCCGATGCAGCCCGAGGTTCTCACGACCCTGGAAAATATGTGGCGTTGTGAGCTGTCCGTTTGCATCACCTGCTAAACAGTCTCTGTTGCCTGCAGCAGTCCCCGAATATACCCAAAGGCGAACAACCGGCCCAGCATGGTGTAGCCGGGCTCACCGGCATCTTCACCGTATAGCTGGGGGACGTGGTCCGGACGAATGGGGCCGGTGTAGTTGATTTCACGCAGGGCTCGGATGACGGCCGCCATGTTTGTGGGGCCGTTGTCGTGAAACGTTTCCATAAACGAATCCGCTGTTCCTTCAACGTCGCGAAAATGTACGTAGCGAATATGGCTACCCAGACGCCGAATCGCTGTCGGTATATCGACGCCCATTTCCACGAACGTCCCCATGCAAAAACAAATGGCGTTATACGGACTGGGGACCAAAGAAATCAGTCGCTCGAATCCGGCAACGGAGTTCATGATCCGTGACTTGCCGTGGAATTCCGGAAGAGGAGGATCGTCAGGATGCATGGCCAGCGTTACCTGGCATTCTTCCGCCACCGGTATCACTTCGCGCAGAAAACGTTCCAGCCAGATCCAGAGTTCGTCCGACGATATTGATGTTGTTGAAATCACCTGTTCATTGGAATTGAGCGACACCGCCTGTTCCGCATCAACCAGATCAAATGCCGTGACTTTTGCTCCACCTCTTGCTTCTGCGTCGATGCGTGTACGCACCCAGTCCGTGCCGGCCATAAAGTTGTAGCACAGAACCGGAATACCGGCTTGGCCCATGTGACGAATCAGGTCTTTGAAAGCGCGGATGTCGTTGCCGTCCTGATCGGTGCCCGTCTTGATGTTTTCAATGGGCAGGAAACCCTCAATGGCGACGACTTCCATTCCATGATCTTCAATCTTCTGTTTCGCCGCGAGCAGATCGTCAAGTCCAGGTCCGGGATATCGGATGGTAACCCCCTGGACGCCGCACTGAGCCGACAGTGCCAGGTTTTCTTCGCTCAGAGGAGTCAGGACGGTGGCAAGTTTCATAAAAAAATCTCCCGTACCACGTGTCCGCAGATGTCAGTGAATCGGTCGTGGTGAAATGTCCGTTGTTGTTGGTTCAGTCCTGGCAGATGACGTTCCGTTGTGTGCAGATCATGAAGTTGTGTGCAGATCATAACGTGTATCCTGTCGACCATGGCCCTGAATCCAAAGTCTTCTGTTCGGCCGCAGATCATCCGAGCCGTGACAGCAGGGGCAGTCGTCGACAGGCGGAAGCCGTGAAGACCGGGGTCACGAGGTCTCTGAATTTGAGCCTGTCCTGCAGCGTTTTGTTATCCGTGACTGAGTGTCGATCCTGCACGTGCTCGGTTTTCCCTGGTGGAATTGCGTTCATGTCACTGCCATGATGGTACGATCTTCCGGAAGTGTCTACGCTGAGACCCGGTTGATTCTGGATGCGCCCTGTCAACAAATCATCAGCTCTGCGACTGGATACGAAACCACTGGAAGATTATGACAGTCAATTTTTCAACCTGTTGTTTGCTGCTGGTACCCGGTACCTGGCTGCTAACGACTCAAATTGCCGAATGTGACGATCAGGAACTTCTTCGTGTGATCAGCAGGACAGGTCCGCAGGGAGTCGGGTCATCCGCCGCTCGTGCGGCCTGCGACGAACTGGCACAGCGAGATGTTGGGTTCCTGCCATCGTTGCTCACCGCAATGGATACATCCAATCCCGTTGCTGCGAACTGGTACCGCACGGTTTATCGGGAAATCGTTGCCCGCGGGTTGTCTTCATCCGGGACGCCCTGGCCAACTGCGTTTTTCAAACAGTACGTCAGCGATAGCCAACGCAGGGGAAAACCACGACGTTTAGCACTGAGCCTGGTCGACCGACTGGACCCGGATTTCCGGAATCACTGGCTGCCTTCGCGACTGACTGATCCGGAGTTCCGAACTGAGGCGATTGCCCTCGTCATCAGCGCTGGTGACCAGGCACTGGCTGACAAAGACAAGCAAACGGCAAAGGTTCGTTTTGAAGAGGCGTTTCAATATGCGCGCGATCGATCTCAGGTCACTCAGTCGGCAGAACGACTTCGGTCCATCGGTGAAACTGCTGATGTGATCAGACACCTGGGGTTGGTGACCGACTGGTGGCTCACCGGGCCTTTTGATGCTCCCGGAAAGACAGGCTTCGCATTGATGTTCGAACCGGAAAACGGGATTGATCTGAACAGCGAATATCACGGTCAGAATAAGGCAACGTTCGGCTGGACCCGGCATCGGACAACGGATGCGCTGGGACAGCTCAATCTGGTGGACGCTCTGGGAAAGACAGACGAAGCGGTTGCTTATGCCTGGACGGAAATCTTTGTGGAACGTGGGCAGAAAGCGGAATTGCGCTGCAGTGCAGATGACTGTTGTCTGGTTTGGCTGAACGAGGAAATCGTTTCGCCTTATGAACAGTGGCTCAATGGCACCCGGTTCGACCGGTTTGCTGATGCTGTCACGCTGGTGACCGGTCGGAACACGATTCTGGTCAAAGTCTGTCAGGGACCACAACACAGAAATCCTGAGGTCTTCAACAACTGGTCTCTGCAGTTGCGACTTTGTGATGACGAGGGTCGCGGCATTTCATTTCAAAACGCCTTAGCTGACATTCCGGCTGAATAGAAACAGCTGATCCGGGAGATATGGCGGTTTACAGAAACCGTCAGACCCCGTCTTCTGTTTGTGAATTGTTTGATTAACGGATTCGGGGCCGATTCCAAAGTGAATGAATTAATGAGCAAACAATTTTCGAAATCCTGCGGCAGACGGTACTCAGCACTGGCACTTGTCGTGTGTTTTGTTTCGCCTTGTTTTGCAGGCAACTGGCCTGGGTGGCGTGGTCCTGCCCGGAATGGTGTTACGGATGATTCCGGTGTTCCCGTGACGTGGTCGTCTACTGAAAATGTTCGCTGGAAGGCAGTATTGCCGGGGGCCGGGATTTCGAATCCTGTTGTCTGGCAGGATCGGGTCATTGTCACAGCCTCGGAAGGAAAGGATCAAAGCGAATTGCACGTCATTTGCTTTGATCGAGGAACAGGAACAGAGCAGTGGCATCATCGGTTATGGGGCACCTCACCGACTTTGTTTTATCCGCGGAGCGGGATGGCAAGTCCGACGCCTGTGACCGACGGGGAGCATGTGTTCGCGTTCTTTGGTACCGGGGATGTGTTCTGTTTCGATATGGATGGCCGGCTGCTGTGGCAGCGGGCTCTGGCAGATGAATATGGTCGATTTCAAAACAGATTTGCTGCTTCAAGTTCACCACTGCTGCTGGAGGATAAACTCATTCTGCAGTGTGACCACTACGGTGATTCGTATTTGATTGCCCTGAATCTGCACTCCGGCGCCAATTTGTGGAAATCCGATCGACCGCAGGCGTGGCACTCGTGGTCGTCCCCGCAGATTGTCATGGCCAAAGATCAGTATGAGCTTGTTTTGTCGGGATCGATGAAGCTGGACGCCTATGACCCGAATTCCGGCGAGTCGTTGTGGACGGTTCGCGGACTGGCACAGGAATGCATTCCGACACCGGTTTTTAGTCAGGGTCTGTTGTATGCAGTGAGCGGACCAAACGGCCATCATTTTGCCGTGCGACCTGGTGGCCGGGGCGACGTAACGGAATCACACGTTGAGTGGAAACACAATCGAGGTACATCATTCGTTCCGTCAGCAATTATTATCGACAATCGCTATTACCTTGCAGACGACAAAGGCCTTGCCAGATGCTGGGAAATTCCATCGGGAAAGATCCTTTGGCGGAAACGCTTCCGAGGCAAGCACACTGCTTCACCGGTCGCTGCAGACGGCAAACTGTTCTTCGTCAGTGAACAGGGCAGCACTCTGGTGCTCGACGCAACCGGAAGTGACTATGTTGAACTTGCTCGTAACGAAGTTGATGAAGAAGTCCTCAGTTCACCTGCGATTTCTGAAGGCTGCTTCTTCCTTCGCACGACCAAACATCTGTTTTGCATTGGCGAAAATGCTCAGCAGCCACAGCAGACAGATTGACCTGACCGGAGTTTTCCTGGAAACCATCAGATTGTCACCGGCCTGAGAGTCTCTGACGAGCCACCGGGGCTGCACAGACAGAAAGCGTCCGGCTGACTGAGAAGCGGGTACCCTGTAACGCGACTGAAATTGACGACAGCCGTTTTGATGTCTGTTGGCGACAGACAGGCCGTCTCTGTAGAATTGGTGAGACCTTTCTGTCCCGTTGATTAACTCGATACGTGCCTGATGCTGCAAGCGGTTTGGAATATTCTGCTCGAATTGAGCCCATGGTTGTTGTTGGGAGCGATTGTTGCAGGACTCATGCATCTGCTGATACCGACCGGCGGGCTCAAACGACTCCTGCGGGGCCGCCGCGGAGTTTTTGCGTCGGTCCTGGTTGGAATTCCTTTGCCACTGTGTTCCTGCAGTGTTATTCCGGTGGGGATCGGTCTGCGTAAGGAAGGTGTCAGTTCCGGGGCTGCTTTAGGTTTTCTGATCAGTACGCCTCAGACCGGAGTCGATTCGGTCCTTGTGAGCGGGTCGTTTCTCGGATGGCCGTTTGCCGTGTTTAAAGTTTGTACTGCGCTGGTTACGGGAATGATCGGCGGTGTACTGACCCAGTTGACCGACAGCGGCAATGATACAGAACAGGTCTCGGAGTCCCCGAAAACTGACACACACGGGACACAGTCACTGACGCACCGCAGCAGGAGTGCCTTTCTGCATAGTGTCGAGCTGATTCGTTCGATTTGGCGATGGCTGGTGGTCGGGATTCTGGTGTCAGCATTGATTTCATGGCTGGTTCCGCATGATCAGCTGAGTGGTGTTGCGGGTACGACCGGCATCGTAGCCATGCTGTTGACGCTGCTGATTTCGTTGCCACTGTATGTTTGTGCCACCGCTTCTGTACCGATTGCTGCTGCACTGGTGGACAGTGGTTTGCCGCCGGGGGCAGCAATGGTGTTTCTGATGGCAGGACCTGCCACGAATCTGGCAACACTGGGAACTGTGTATCGGACCTTCGGCACCAGGACCACATGCGTGTATCTGGGCACTATGACGGGTGGAAGCATTCTGGCTGGTTTGTTGTTTGATTCCGTGCTGTCGGTGCACACGGTCAGCAGTTCAGCCGGCCACGATCACGCCAATTGGTTTTCTATCGTTTGTTCGATTCTCATTCTTGTGATGATCGCCTGGTTCGCAGTTGAGGACCTGTGGCGGATGGTTCGGTATGTACCCGCATCAGGCAGCTTAACCTATCGAATCACAGGGATGACCTGTGAAAATTGTGCGACGGGACTTGAGCGAGAGATCAGGAATCTTGCCGGCGTTGACGGTGTGACGGTAAGGTTTTCCACGGAAGAAGCACGAATCAGTGGCAGACCCGAACCCGACGATATACTACAAATCGTCGCCCAAAAAGGCTTTACAGCAACAGTAATCCCGCAGGAGGCCGAAGCGTCTGGCACACGCTGAAATTTCTCCGTAACCGAAGGCAGAAATCAAACATAAACCGTCTGACCGGAACCATCTGTTTGATTTGCGTTTGCGCGTCGACTGGCCGAAGTTTCTTTGGAGGATTCTGAAAGAACAACTCAACACATAATCCGGGGAGACGACGTCCAGCTCATGCCGGAGTGAAAATATTGCGTGCGTCATCTGCACTCATACACAAAGCAAACTGTTGGTGTCCGGTACACCCCTTGAGTAGCGGCCTCCAATGCAGGTTACCGGAACTACTTGTAGCGTTCGGGGTCGTACCCGGCCTCGCGACGCTTGGCGTTCAGCCATTTCCTGAGCCGATTTCGCTGGGTGGTGTAATCCGGATCATTGGCGAGATTCGTGAACTCTCCGGGATCATTCTTTCTGTTGAATAATTCCTGGCCCTTGCTTCCGAATCCCCAGTGGGTGTATCGCCATTCTCGCGTCCGAATCGATTCCCCTCCCCTGCGACTGATGGTGAATGCAACATCCTTGGTCCACGTATTTGCTGCAGGATTACGGAGCAATGCTGTCAAACTATGACCGTGGAGACCGGCGGGCGGGGTCAGTCCCGCGAGTTCGGCCATGGTTGGATAGACATCGATCAATTCCGTGATGTGTTCGGTTGCCTGACCATGAGCGTTCGTCAGCCAGGGCACACTCAGAATAAACGGCACCCGGGTAGCTTCCTCGAACAGGTGTTGCTTTTGAAACTTGTTGTGATGCCCCAGCAGATAACCGTGATCGCTGGAGAAAACTACAATGGTGTTCTCGCGCAGCCCGAGTTCATCAAGGGCTTTCAGCACGCGTCCGACCTGAGCGTCCATGTATGACACACTCGCATAGTAGGCTTCCAGCAGGCCCCTGTGCAGTTCCGGGGTGACACCATAACGGGAGTTAGCTTTGTACTCGCGAATCACTTTCGGGACGTCATCCAGGTCTCCGTCGGGAACAGCGGGAGCAATCATGGCATCGCGATCATAAAGTTCGAAATATGCTGAAGGAGCAACCAGTGGAACGTGCGGACGCACAAAGCCGCATCCGAGAAAGAAAGGTCGATTCCGATTGCGCTTCAGGAATGCAATAGCTGCATCTGCTGCCATCCCGTCGGCGTGCTCGAGATCGCCGGTTGATGCTTCCACTCCGGTGAAGGTTTGAGACCCTGTGTCTTTGGGAGACCATTCTGTTCGAATGCCTGGTGCATTCTGTTCCAGCGCCTGAATGTTGACCGTTTCGTCCCAGGATAACGGGTCGTCATGATCTGCCGTCCCTTCGAGGATCTCGAAAGGAATACGCATGTGGAATATCTTGCTGACGCGGCCGGCGTGGTAGCCGTTGTTACGGAAGAGCTGAGACAGAGTCACGACGTCCGGGATGTTGTTTCGAAGGTTACCACGATTACCAAGCATCCCGTTGGTATAGGGGTACAGTCCGGTCATCAGCGAAGCACGAGAGGCTCCGCAGACCGGATACTGGCAATGCATGTTTTCGAAGCGGACCCCCCTTTTGGCGAGTTCATCGAGGTGAGGCGTTTTGCACTGGGGATGTCCGAAACCACTCAGCGACGTATTCAAATCATCTGACATCAGCAGCAGAATATTGGGTTTGCGATCTTTGCCGTACGATGGCAGGCCAAATGTGACCGCAGCAAGGAACAGAGCGAGCAGGGACTTCAGTACCACGGTCTTTTCATCCTGTTGTTTTTAAACGGTGGAACTCGGGACCATCTATCCGGCGATACAGTCAGTGTAACCTGTGAAATGATGAGTTTGGTCTTTCATCCACGGGGGCCGAGCGTTTTCAGTGATCTTCGCACCCAGATCCCCTAAGCATTTCCGGAGTCAGGGTCCCGTACGTCGTCCGGAACGCAGATTTTGGACCGGTGAATCGGTCGCTTGCCTCCGTACCGTGGACGGAGTTGAAGACCATGCTGATTCTTTGCCGGACCTATGCATGCCGTGTACATATGTTTAACTGAAAACCTCTTAATCAGAGACGCATCGCACCTCGAAACGGACCCCGCACTGATCGTTTAGCCGGATCACAGAAGTCCGGAACAATCTGGTGTCCATAGGGCGGGAGTGCCTCAGGTCCTCAACGGATCCGGATATGGACCGGCGTCGGACCGGATTCCGTGAATATTGAATTTGATGTCCTGTGTTTTTGTACTGGTAAACATAGAAATCGGAACCCTGGGGTCAGGGAGAGAAAAGCATCATCAGGACATATAAGTGTCAAATGTTTCCCCTGCCTGGGAAATTGAGCCGTCCGGAAGTCATCAGGTCGGTAAATCAACGGGGACAACGCCTCTGACACAGTAATCACTCAAGGATTATCAGACTCTGGTTTGTCTGGGCTGTTTCTCGGGCGTACACTGTCCAACTTCTCTCGGACTGGGCCGACAGGATTGTCGGGAGTGTTTTCCACAGTTCAGACACGAAAAATCCGGGCTGCCGGGACACGCTGACTCAGATTTCCGTCCTGAGGCGACGTTCCGGAACAACACTCCCAATTTTTTCCTGCTGCTGCCAGTTCGCGATTTTCCTTTGTTTTCGCGAAATCGATGCGATGAGACACGTGCTTTCTGCACTCGTGATGAATCAGCCTGGTGTGTTGGCTCAGATTTCCGGAATGCTGGCATCACGAGCATTCAACATCGACAGTCTGGCTGTCGGAGCGACTGAGAATGCCGAATTCTCGCGTATCACTTTCGTGGTCAACGGCAACGAAAAGGTACTCGACCAGGTTCGCAAACAGCTGGAAAAGCTAATTACAGTGGTTAAGGTCCAGGATTATCTTGGTGAGGATTTCGTTGAGCGGGATCTGATGCTGATCAAAGTGTCCACATCAGGTAAACGGCTCAGTGAAGTTCGTGAACTGACCGAAATCTTCCGCGGACGAATTGTGGATGTGGGCGCAGAACATGTGTTGATTGAGGTTTCGGGCCGGGAAAGCAAAATCGAAGCCTTCATCGAACGAATGCGACAATTTGGAATTCTCGAAATGGTGCGAACCGGTCGGGTGGCGGTGCTGCGTGAAGATACCATCACACAGGATCTGCCGCCGGAAGTCGTTCCAGGGGATGGGTAGTCCGGTTTGATGAATTACGGCGGAAACGGTGAAGTGTTTTTTATTTTCTGATGGTTGGCCTTTGAAAGACACCTGTGGTGTAGGTCCCCGTTCTAATTCTTGGGGTTGAGTGGATCATGGCCCCTTTCACTGCTGACACACAAGTAATCAAAATTTAGCGATTTCATTTCTATTCACTGGCGAGTTACATTGCCAAACGAACCGTCATTACAACAGGAAAAGAGACGATGGCTGCAAAAGTTTACTACGACGACGACGCTGATCTGAGTCTGCTCAAAGATAAGACAATCGCAATCCTGGGCTACGGCAGCCAGGGACATGCTCAGGCTCAGAACCTTCGGGACAGTGGCTGTAATGTTGTTGTTGGTCAACGCCCAGGCAGTGCGAATTTTGATCTGGCCGTGAGTCATGGCTTTGAGCCCATGTCTGCTGCGGATGCTTCCGCCGCCGGTGATCTGGTGAATATTCTTCTGCCTGATGAAGTTCAGGGGGACATCTACAAAAATGATATAAAGCCGAACCTGCAGCCGGGTAACATTCTGATGTGCAGTCACGGTTTCAATATTCATTTTGGTCAGGTGGTACCACCTGAAGGCGTTGACGCCGCCCTGGTCGCTCCCAAGGGGCCTGGGCACCTTGTTCGTGCCGAATATGAACGAGGTGGCGGTGTTCCCAGTCTTATCGCTCTCAGCGACGGTGCTTCTGAGTCCACCCGCCAGTTATCCCTGGCCTATTCCAAAGGAATTGGTGGTACTCGTGGAGGTGTCATCGAAACAACATTTGCTGAAGAAACCGAGACCGATCTTTTCGGCGAGCAGGTGGTTCTGTGCGGCGGTGTGAGCGAGCTGGTGAAAGCCGGATTCGACACACTGGTGGAGGCCGGTTACCAGCCCGAAATGGCTTACTTTGAATGCATGCACGAACTCAAACTGATTGTCGACCTGTTTTATCAGGGCGGACTCAACTACATGCGGTACAGTGTTTCGAACACCGCTGAATATGGCGACTATTCCAGTGGTAAACGAATTGTCACTGAGGAAACACGTGCGGAGATGAAGAAAATTCTGGCGGAAATTCAGTCAGGCACGTTTGCTCGCAACTGGCTGCTGGAAAACAAAGCCGGCCAGCCGGAATTCTTTGCTACACGTCGTCGGGAACGAATGCACGAAGTGGAAGATGTTGGACGACAGTTGCGCCGTATGATGAGCTGGATTGATTCCAAGGAAGTCTGACAGCCAACACGCCTGAAGGTTCAGCGACAGTGACCAGAATTCCATCGGCTCTTTGCGCAGGTTGACTCCGCGGAGACGGCCGAGGGGGTTGACAGATCCGTGGTTCTCCGGGCAGTTCAGTAACCGCGGCGACAGGGGCAGAGTCTTTCGACAGACGGAAAACGTTGCCAGCTATCAGTTGATGACGGGTTTTATTGCGAGCTGTTTGCGGTCAGCGATCGGTTTGTTGAACGACCGAGTCGGTAGTTCGCATGAATCGGGGCGTTATCTGTCGTATAGAGCTTCCTGGCCCCGGACCTCCGGGTTGACGTTGCCATTGGCGAAGACTGTCTGACCCATCACCCAGGTTCGGACGGGCTGGCCTGTGAGTGTTACTCCATTCCAGGGGCTCCAGCCACATTTGGTGAGTTGTTCTTCGTTTCGGATCGTATGCTGTTTTTGCATATCCACCAGGACGATATCTGCGTCGAATCCCTGCTGGATCCGCCCCTTGTTGCGAATGTTCCAGACTGCGGCGGGTGATTCACACATCCAGCGAACGACCTGTTCCAGAGTGCATCGATTCTGATTAACTGCATTCAGCATCAATGCGAGTGAGTTTTCGACAGCCGGCAGTCCGGACGGAGACTGAGGATAGGGTTTGCTCTTTTCTTGAAGCGTGTGAGGCGCATGATCAGTGGCGATCACATTGATAATCCCGGCTCGCAGCGCATCCCACAGTGCAGCACAATCGTCCGCCGTCTTGATCGACGGGTTCATTTGAACCAGTGACCCCAGTCGTTCGTAATCGTCAATATCAAACAGCAGATGATGAGGGCATGCTTCGGCGGTGATCAGATCACTGGTCGTATTAAGAAATTCGGCTTCCTGAGCTGTCGAGACATGCAGCACATGAAAACGGTGCTGATGGCGATCGGCCAGATCAACCGCACGTTTGGTGGCAACCAGTGCTGCCTTGTGGTCCCGGATCCGGCTGTGGTCGGCAAGTTTCGGATTACTGCCGATGCGTTCCGTGTTGGCTCGGATTGTCGTTTCATCTTCGCAGTGTGCACAAACGGGGAGTTGCGTTTCCGCGAAAATTCGTTCCAGGGCCTCCTGTTGATCAACCAGCAGGTTACCGGTACTGGAACCGATAAAAATCTTAATTCCCGGAGTTCGCGATGCCTGCTGAAGGACTTCGACGTTGTCAACGGTTGCTCCCACGTAGAAGCCGTAGTTCACCACACACTTTGTGGAAGCGAGCTCAAGTTTGGCGTCAAGTGCCTCCAGAGTGATGGTGGCAGGATTAGTGTTTGGCATCTCCAAAAACGTTGTGATACCGCCCTTTGCACAGGCCTGACTGCCGGTAGAAAGATCTTCCTTATGGGTCGATCCGGGGTCACGAAAGTGAACCTGATCGTCGATGACACCAGGGATCAGGTGTAACCCGGTTGCGTTCACAATCTCATCAGCACCGGGAATACTGCCGGGTTCAGCAACCCGGGTAATCCGTTCGTCGTCAATAAGAACATCAGCACCGGAAATACTTTGCGGCTGAACAACTGTTGCGTTTTGGATGAGAGTTGTGGACATAGAACTTCCGAGACTGTTTGGCGTGGGTTCGCGAAATATGCTTCGACTGGGCACAGGTACTACAGGAGGGAACTCAACCCGCAGGCGTGTTTGGCGCGGTCGGTGACTTCCCGGGCTCTGGCCCGGGCGGTCGCAGCACCCGACTTCAGAATATCTTTCACATCGTCGGGCCGTTTTTTCAGATCGTCACGGCGTTCAAATGCCGGACCGAAATAATCCATCGCTGACTTGTATAGCAGCCCTTTGGCGTCTCCGTATCCCATGCCACCCTGCCGGTAACGGTCAGCGAGGTTGGATTGTTCTTCGGGGGACGCGAACAGCCGATACAGATCAAAAACAGAGCAGTTGTCCGGATTCTTGGGATCTTCAACAGGAGTGGAGTCGGTTGGAATACGATTGATCAGCTTCTTCAGCCGTTTGGGAGTTTCGAAGATCGGAATTGTGTTGTTGTAACTTTTCGACATCTTTTCGCCGTCTGTTCCGGGGACCCGCGCGGAAGAATCAAGTACCTCAGGTTTTGGCAGGACGAACGTTTCTCCGTAGAGAGAGTTGAAACGTCTAGCAATATCACGGGTGACTTCGAGATGCTGGATTTGGTCGGCACCTACAGGTACAACTTCGCTGTCGTAGATCAGTATGTCTGACGCCATTAACACAGGATAGGTGAACAGTCCTGCGTCTGCTGCGATTCCTCGTTCCTTCTTGTCCTTATAGGACACGCATTTTTCCAGCAGATGCATCTGGGTAATCGTCAGTAACAACCACGTCAATTCGGTGACTTCGGGTACATCCGACTGGCGGAAAAGTGTTGCCTGTTCCGGATCAAGACCCAGCGCCAGCAGATCTAGGGCGGCATCAGTCGTGTTTTGAACCAGGGTGGCGGAATCCCGAATTGTTGTGAGTGCATGCAGATCGGCGATGAAGTAGAACGACTGCTCATTTCCCTGTAGCGCGATGTACTGCTGGATTGCTCCAAAGTAATTGCCCCAGTGAGGTAATCCCGTTGGCTGAATGCCGGAAAGAACTTTCATGACTTTGAAGAGTTTCCTGACAGGCAGACGCGTTTGTATCTTCGCCTGACGATAGCGTAAATAAACCAGGGAAAATCACTCCCCCTTCTGACTCCAAGAATAACACAGTCAACATTTCATGTCTTCACAGCTCGCCGTTTGTGATTTCCCATGCAAAACTGGCACAGTATGGGCTGATCGGCGAAAATTCAGAATATTGACCTGTGACGTTGTCACGTTTTCGAATGACGTGTTTGCCATACATGTCTCCTGGAGTCGTCATCGCTTGTTCGGTACGAATGCTGGATCCGCTGAATCAAAAGACAAAATGATCAAAGGACTTCTGACGGCCGCAGCACGACGATCTTAGTCCTGTCGCTCTCCTAAAGGGTTGATTGATGCTGAACTGGCTGCAGTTGTTTCGAATTCCCACAGTGTTTACGGCCATGGCCGACGTATTGTGTGGATACTTTCTTGCCGCTACATACGATTCGGCAGCTGGACCCGACGTGCTGGTTCTGGCGTGTCTGCTGTTTAGCAGTGCCGGACTGTATCTCGGTGGAATGGTTCTTAATGATGTCTTTGACGCAAAACTGGATGCGGTTGAACGACCCGAGCGACCCGTCCCGAGCGGACGGATTTCTCTGTCGAGCGCGGCATTTGTCGGCACAATGCTTATCCTGGCCGGTCTGCTTGCCTCTGTGAGTGCCTGGTTGGCCGCCGGTCGGGAGGGACAGAGTCTGAATGTTGCGTGTCTGATTGCCGCTGCAGTTTTGTTGTATGATGCTGTTCTGAAATCCACCTGGGCCGGCCCCGTCAGTATGGCAGGCTGTCGATTTCTAAATCTGTCACTGGGGGCCAGTACTGTCGTGAGTGATGTCGGTACAGCGACGGCATGGGAGCTTCCGGTCCTGGGAGTATCGACAGGTTTGGCTGTATACATCATTGGTGTGACCTGGTTCGCCCGAAACGAGGCCGGCAATGCGTCGCGATTCGGGTTGATTGCGGGTCTCATCGTGGCTGCGGCAGGGGTCTGTCTGAGTGCCGCTGCGATTCTGCCGACTCAGCAGGATGCAACCACGGCATGGGTTGCTCTGCTGCAGTTCACAATCATTGTCGGAGTGACGGTTGCACGAGGCGTTTCTGCAATCCGGGACGGACAATCATCGGTGCTGCAAAGAACTGTGGGCAGGATGCTGCTTTGGATTATTGTTCTGGATGCGGTCGTGGTGTTTGCATCGACGGGCAGCGTCCTGCTCGAAGTGATCATTTTGCTGCTGGTCATACCTGCTGTTGTGCTCCGCAGATGGATACCGATGTCCTGAATCATCCGTGACGCTGATGATCGGATACAAACCACCATTATGCGCAGTTCACTCGGCACATCTGCCGAATTCATCGGGCTTACCAGGGACCACAGCACCAGGACGTTTGTCTGAATTTGGTCAGAGCGAGATTGCTGCTGACGATTAATGAGTTCCCGGTCCGATTATCACTGCTCCCGGGGGGGGCAGTGCAACCAACAGTGTGGCCGGTAGACTTTACGGAACCTCCAGATGATTCGTTCATCACGGACGATACCTGCAAGTCACGATGACTGACTTCGATGTCCGGAATACTGTGAGCAGCTGCAGAACGTCTGGCTGAATGCCGGCAATCAGATTCGTTCACAGAAAACTGTCTGATTGCGGGCATCCGATGTGGTGACATCACCGATTAATCTGTCAGGTCACCGGAACTCACTGACTGGACTGCAGAGACAATCTGTCCGCCGGCAACACGTGTGTTCAGCAGCTGTCCGTCATGCAGGTCGTCGATTGAGCTGATCAGGTGACCGTCGATGTCGGTTGTCAGTGAATAGCCGCGTGCAAGCACCTTGAGAGGGCTAAGGGCATCCAGTGATGCTGCAGTTGCTGCAAGTTGCTGATGACATCGCTCAATACGCAGCTCAATTGCCCTCTGAGCGCGTTCTGTGAGTTCATTGAGACGGTGACGACGATCGTCAATCAGTGTCATAGGCTTTCGGAAAACAGATCGAGCCCGGATTGCTGCCAACTGAAGGCGGTGCCGTTCAAGGCGCCCTGAAACACTGCGATCCAAACGCTGTGCCAGCTGAGAAATCTGTTGCCGTATTTCGTTCTGCGACGGTACGACCAGTTCCCCTGCTTCGCTCGGTGTCAGCGCCCTGCGGTCGGCGACCAGATCGGCTATCGAGACGTCCGTTTCATGTCCGACAGCAGAAACAACCGGAACAAAACAATTGGCGATCGCTCGAGCGACGACTTCTTCGTTGAATGCCCACAGGTCCTCCAGACTCCCCCCGCCTCGACCTGTAATGACCACATCCACGTCGGGAATACGTTTGACACCATTCAGTGCACTCGCAATTTGATCTGCGGCACCGGGGCCCTGCACGGGCACCGGCAGGATCACAATCTGCGCAGCAGGCCAGCGGCGCAGAATGACCTGAATCATGTCTCGCACGGCTGCACCGGCAGGGCTGGTGATTAGCGCGATTCGTCGCGGAAATTCTGGTAATGTTCGCTTACGTCCTTCGTCAAACAGACCGTCTGCTGCCAGTTTTTCTTTGAGCTGCCGGAACGCCAGTTCGAGTTCTCCGAATCCCTGGGGGGTCAGACGATTGATAATGAACTGACAGTTTCCTCGGGCGACGTAAACCTGCAGACCTCCGGTGGCCAAAACCTGGAGTCCGTCTTTGGGTTCAAACTTCAAGCGTGAAGCGGTGCTTCGCCAAATGACGCCGCGAATTTCGGCACCGTCGTCCTTGAGCGTCAGGTACCAGTGTCCGGCGGGTGACTTTCGGCAATTTGAGACTTCCGCTTCGACACAGCACGGCGGGAGTGCTGTTTCCACAACTTCTTTATAGGCAGAAACCAGTTCTGTCACACTGACAATTGGCAGGTCGCTCACGGTTTCGTTCCTCGTTGTCGCAGTTGAGTATTAATCATTTTTACGACCAGAGAGAATTACGTTGTAATCATAGACAGACCCCTGTTCACGTCGGTGCCGATGGTCTCAGCCGGCAGCGTCACCATATGCGATCCCCGTGACCGGCCGCTGAACGACCGGATGTTGGTCTGTGAGGATTTTGATGAAAATAATGTTGTCGATGCCCGGCACGGTTTCCATCAGAGTTAGTGCGAGCAGGGCAGCGATCGCATCCATAAATCATTCTTTCAGGTGTCATCAACAGATGCTGAAGCCACCGGTTTAACACCAGTTCGGCAGGTATTGTCCACCACTTAAGACCGAATGCGGCTGTACGGTCATCACTCAGAGGCACGGCGTTTAACGACTCGACGGCGGAACGGGCGAGCCGGTTGCACGGAATCTTCCGGAAGCAGCGAATTTGAGTCAAGCAGGTTCAGGAACATCGAATTCAGTGCCTGTTGAGGCTGTGCCGGATCACCTGATGGCGAAACGCAACCTAGGGTTCTGCATCCCCTTTCTGTTGACAATCGCGACGTTCGGTTTTGACTTTATTTTTTGCGGTGTTTTTCAGCATGTGTGCCGGAGAGTACTCAGGTTCTCCCCGCGAATGCAGGCTGACTGGTGTTCGGACGGATCCGATCAGTATCACCGTCGCAACCTGTTATGGACTCCCGGCTAATTCTGAGAATACGACAGCGTGAGCATGTCCGGCATGCACTGGCTGTTCGGTGACAACTTGAGGGGAATAAAAATGGCGACAGCCTATTCCGGTTCGCTACTGGTCGTAGATGACGACAAACACATTCGCGTGGCTATGGCGGATTATCTCCGCAGTCTCGGTTATCGCACTGAAACAGCAGGCGATTGTTCAGAAGCCATTCAGCGAATGGAAGAATTCCCGTTCGAAGTCGTGGTCTGTGATGTGAATCTGCCCGATCGTGACGGATTCGAACTCCTGCAGTGGTCACGAGAAAACTCACCCGATGCCGAAGTTATTTTGCTTACGGGTTTCGGAACAATCGAAAGCGCTGTCGAAGCGATTCGGATGGGGGCGTTCGACTATTTCACTAAACCCGTTATTGACGACGAGCTGAGTCTGTCGATTGAACGGGCGATTGGTCAGCGGCAGCTGATGCAGGAGAACATTAAGCTCAAGGCGCAGCTCAGTCAAAAACACGGACTTTCCAGTATCATCGGTAAGGACTACAAGATGCTGCGAATGTTTGAACTGATCGAAAGTGTGGCAGACACGCGAACGACAGTTCTGATTCTGGGTGAAAGTGGTACCGGTAAGACGGTGACTGCACGCAGTATTCATCATTTAAGTGATCGTACTGATCGTCCGTTCGTGGAAGTGGCATGTGGTGCTTTGCCGGACAGTCTGCTGGAAAGTGAATTGTTCGGTCATGTAGCGGGAGCATTCACCGGAGCCACTCACAACAAAGTTGGTAAGTTCCTTCAGGCTGATGGCGGTACACTGTTTCTGGATGAAATCGCGACTGCTTCACCTCAGCTTCAGGTTAAACTTCTTCGAGTGCTTCAGGATCGGGAATTCGAACCTGTCGGCGGCAATGAGACGCATAAAATTGACGTTCGTCTTGTTCTGGCTACCAATGAGAATCTTGAGCAGGCCGTTCAACGCGGTGAGTTTCGTGAAGATCTGTATTACCGCATCAATGTCATCACGCTGACCCAGCCCTCACTTCGTGATCGAATCGGCGACATTCCTTTGCTGGCAGAACACTATCTGACACAGTTCAATGATCACGCCGGACGCAGCATTCACGGTATCGACGATCAGGCCATGCAGGCTCTGCAGCAGTATCACTGGCCCGGCAATGTGCGTGAACTGTTGAACGTTCTTGAACGGGCTGTCGTGCTGTCACCCGGTGATGTAATCACAAAGAGTGATTTGCCCGAAAAAATTTGCGACCTGCAGGGACCGGTGGCAGGTGCGGACGCTCAACTGGGAACTGAATCTCTTAAGACAGCTCTGACGCTTTCGGAACGTCAGTTGATTGTCCAGGCCCTGGAAGCCAATGGATGGAATCGTCAAAATACGGCCAGGACACTGGGGATTAACCGCACAACACTTTACAAAAAGATGAAACGATACGACATCGATTTTGAATCCGTGTATAAGCACGTCTGAGCATTCGATGGTGCGCAAAATGAGTTGTCCGGACAAAGAGTCCACCATCAGGTTCGTGGGTTCCAGGATGAGTTCCGCAGTAAGCGGATGACGTCAGGGCAATTGAGTGTTCAACCATTTGTTGAACAGGATATTGGCAGACGTTTTTGATCTGCGTGGTCATGGATTAGCCTGACCGAATCCGGCCTACACGAGGTGTTGATTGTTTTGTGTCGGGCATCGACTCAGCGACCAACGGATGCCGTTTTCGCGGACCAGTGAATTTTCGACTGCGGTTTCCTGATACCATCACATTATTTCCCTGCCACCTCACACAGCCCGTCGTCGCGCAACCGGCCTGGTAACCGGGGCGGATCTGCAGGTGAAATTATTGTGAGCAGAATAGGTCTTCCGGCAATGATCTCCTTCTGCGGAATGCTAAACTGGACATGAGAGTCCGGTTCAACGATTTCAAATCCTCCCGGAACGGCTTTCAGCCGGCGTCCAGGGGCCGCATGGTTTGTGAATTGAAACTACAGTTTCCAGGAGAATAATTATTCATTCCGATGCTGTCTCAGAGCTGATTCGACGACGCCGAAGCATCAAGCCGTCACAGTTCAACACTCAACGTATTGATGATTCTGTGATTTCAGTGCTGTTGGAAAACGCCAACTGGGCTCCGACACACGGGATGACCGAACCATGGCGATTCTTCGTGTTCAGCGACACTGCAAGAGAGTCGCTTGGTCATGAACTGGCCAGGATTTATCGAATCGTCACTCCGGTGGATATCCTGAAGCCGGCAAAGGCTGACAAACTGGTTGAGTCGTGTCGGAGGTCTTCGCATGTCATTGCTGTTGGGATGAAGCGTCAGGAGAGCCGGAAGATTCCTGAAGTTGAAGAAATTGAGGCGGTAGCCTGCGCTGTGCAGAATTTACACCTCACGGCAACTGCCTACGGTCTGGCAGGTTACTGGTCGTCCGGAAAGGCAGTCTGCAGCGATCAGTTCCGTGATTTTTTGGGACTTGCGTCCGATGATCGGATTCTTGGTCTGTTCTATCTGGGCTTTACCGACGACGAGTGGCCGGACGGTGATCGTTCACCCGCAGAGGATAAGATTCAATGGTTCCGGGGATAGTTTGCTCACCGCCGCGTTAACAGTGCGTTGAAAAACGACAGGTGGAGACCGGATCCTGCCAGATACAACATGGGCAGCGGAGTGTTTCACTTACAGACACCGAATACTGAAACATCACCGCATCACTCGCCCCACGCTGCCGGTCCGGGATTTAACCGGCTGTTCAGTTTGCTGAGCGAAAAGAACGACTGACCAGCATGCTGCCGGTGATTTTCGGCAAACTCAGAAGTTCCTGTGTTTATTCACCGGATGCTTTACTTTCATCAACCGTTGCAGCGAGTTGTCAGTTCATAGACTGGCCACTCGTTTCCGCAGTGGTTGCAGTGGAATCCGACGATCGTTGCTGTTCCCGGGATGGGTTTGTGATTCTGACGACTGAGCACCGCGTCTTTAAGTTCCAGCGGTTCCACGTCTGTGAGTTCACAATCGGGACATACGCCGTTGTTGCGGATCATGCGAGCACGGTCTGACGGTGCCGTGAAACGACCACTAATCAGGATTGCCCTGCTCCGAGGGGGGAATGGAAGAATGTTGGGACGATCTGTGTCCATGACATCCCGCTCCCTGACCACAGGTTCTTCCAAGGGGGCGAACAATCGCAAATGTGTGCGAGTCATTGTGAATCTTCCCTGAATCACATTGATGAATGTGCGCTTCACACGGAACTCAATTGAGCAATCCTTCGCTCGAATTCGCGCGTGATTTTCTGACCAAGTCCATTAACTGTATGCGGATAACCTTGCTCGCTCAAGTTCTTCTCTTCGAGTTTTAATATCGGAGGAATATGGGGTTTTTGCATGGTTTGTTAAACTGAGGGGATTGATGCTTGGTGGTTTTAGGGATCCGTACCAGGTTCATTCTGTAGGGACTAGTGGTGCTGTCCGCACGTGGGCTACAAGCCACAACCAGACACGGTTGATGCTGTTATAAGCACTCTTTCACGCGAAACAGTCGGGCTGATGCGGGCCGTTTTCCCGTTCCGTGTGTCGTTGGGAACCTGTTAAACAAAACAGCTAAGACGGTATGCATCCGGAGTCGGCTGTAACCCAAATCCCGTCACCTGGCGAGCCATCATTGATGAGGGGCAGAAACAGACAAAGACGGAATTGTGGAGTACTTTCGGCAGATTCTGCCACTGTCAGGAAACGTCCGGAATCAAACGACCAGTGGAATTGATCACGTTCTTCTTATGTCAGTACTCGTTCGACACGTGCCAGCTGACAGCGCGTCGCAGCCGGACATTGAGTGGCAGGTCAATGGACTGAGTCCGATTTTCGGTACTGCCGGACAACAGCAGGTCAGACAGTCGGTCATCAGTGGTGCAAACAAAATGTGGGCGTCTGTTTTTCTCTATTTGTTTATTCTCAGCGGTATTTGTTAAGCAGTCCGAACAGCCGTGACAGAAAGCCTCGTTTTTTTTCACTCGGTTCTGTGGTGGATTCATCCCAGCCACCCTCAGCGTTGCGCGTCCATTTTGTCGGTATACCTTCGAGTGTGATTTCGGTTCCCGCACCATGGTCGACAAATTCAAGCAGTTCGGCAACGATCCAGTACGATTCCTCCTGGTCTTCAAAGTACACGTTGAAAGCTAAATCCTCCTTCAGTTTGCCGATCAGCTGAACATTTGTGACTGACGGCGTGGTGACGCCCGAGACCTGGCCGGTTCGGCCGCTCAGTCGGGATTTTTTTGTTTCCGAGGCAGCGATCACACGAACGTTGTCACCGAAGGTGATTGGCTGTGCCGCTGACATGGGCATCTCCCGTATGGGGCGACTAGGGGGAACTACGTCTTTGATTTGTTTTTCTGGCCACGAAATCAGGTCGCGTTCAGAGAGTGTATGCTCCGAAATTTTTTAGCCCTGTCTTGTCATCCGACGGAAGGCCAACCGGTGGAGTTGACCATTGCAATTTGAGCCGATCGGGGCGGAATTCCTAAACATTTCAAGCCAGTCGGGTGCACGGTCAAATGAGGCGACCAAAAAGATCTCGCATCTTCAAGTCGACTCTTTCCCGCCGAATCGACGGACCGGACGCAAAAGGCTGCTGTCGAACGAGGCGCCGGTGAAGTTTTCATACCTCAATCAGTGCGAGGGACCAAAACGTTTCACGTTCTTACTGAATTAGGATGAGAACAATGTCAGTATCCCGTAGATGACAGCCATGCCGATCAGAATTTTGACGAACATTGTGGCGGACGCTCTGAAAATTCGTTGAGGCAATTCATAGCGGGTTGCGCAATAAACCAGACTGATCGAGATCGCCAGGGGAACTGCATAAAAAATAGTTGGCATCAAAGGTTTCTCGAGGCGTCAACGGGCGCTGTCAGTCATTTTGGGTGTCGTCTTCATCTCCATAGCCGTAGGCAGGGCCGTCATAGGCGTCCCAGATGGCCATGATGTTCAGTAGTCCTGCTACCCATGTGAAGACACAGGCGATGTCAAATTTCTGGTTCAGGCGGCTGTGCATTCGGTCCAGTTCTTCATTGTCTCGGGGAGCCTGAAACCAGTTGAGGAATGGACGTTTTGTGGTACCGATCAACTGCCTGGGGCGACCTGATTCATCGGGAGTTATCTCACAAAGAATCTCCTGTTGAGGCGATCCGAACACCGGTCGTCCAAGGATTGGCGAATCGTTCAGTTGGAAACTGACTTGTTCACCATCCTTTGTGGTTCCGGACACCGTTCCGGTGGCTCGCTGGTCCCGCACCGGGTCATAAGTCAGTTCACCGCTGATTGCCAGGTTTCGCTGACTATGATCGGGATCTGTGCCCAGAACGTGTCCCTCGAAGGTCACAATCAGGGGGTCTGTCTGTTCGTAGGGCTTGTTATTGCCCGACCCATATCTCCACGACTGGACCACGGCCGGCAATGCCGGGGCGCCCACGAACATTTGAACATAATAGCCCAGACTTCTTTCGGTGTGATAACGCCCCTGATTCATCTGGGCAGATACCGTACCGCCAATGGCGGTACGGATGACCTGGCAATACACGGGCTGTCCTTCCCCAAGAATCAAGCCTGCGAAAAATGTAGAAAGAATGCAGATCGCAAAAATACCGCCTTTGAGTCGGCGACCCTGATAAAGATGACCGGCCCCGGGAAGCAGGAATGCCAGGACGGCTGCCAGACCGCGGGAGCGAAATCTGATTCTGGGATCTCTCATACAGAGCGTGCCGTGAACGGTTAAGGAATGGGCAACGACGTTACGTTGGACCGCAAACGCTGACACAATGTCCAGCGTCGCAGCCTGCTTCGGAATCATATTTCCGAAGTCCCTTGAGATGCCAGAGAGACCACGAAACTCTGCTCGGGATTCGCAATTCCTCGAATTCGATGCATTTTGTAGCAAAAATCGCGAGATGTCTGACCGGAGTTTCCCGACTTTATTTGTGTTGCTCTGACCGACTGGTTACTGGCAGTGAGAAGCTGTGAGGTGGGCTGGACAGGTCTCATCTTGATTGGCAGAATGTTTTGCCCTTTCTCCATTCCCGGGAGATTGAGTGAGGACGTGTAGATCAGCTGGTTAGATCGCAGCTCTGATAAAGCTGAGGTCGGAGGTTCGAGTCCTCCCACGTCCAATGTGGGGTCGTCCGATCTGGCCGGTTGCCTTTCGACGTTCATTGGTTGATGAATATAGATTGAATTTGGGGACGTAGCTCAACTGGGAGAGCGCCGCCCTTGCAAGGCGGAGGTTGTCGGTTCGAGCCCGATCGTCTCCACTGACCTGAATCTTGTCAAAAAACAGATTCAGACTGTTGACGGTGTGAACCGTCGCCGATACAGTGTTTTGCCCGCGATTTTGAACCTAAGTCAAGTTGCGGCAACGATCTTTGACAATCAGAAAAAGTCTAAGTGGCATCTAAACTGCGTTTTCCGGAGTGGACACCGGCTGCCTTATGGCAGGTCCGGATTCCACTTCCGAGCAGTATCGAAACAAGTGCCGACTTGTTTCGATGAATGAATCGTTACCGTGTCGGTCTAAGGTCTTTGGTCAGCTGACCGTGGATCTTGGTGGCCAGACACGAAAGGGCGTGTGGGGGATGTCTTGGCGTCAATTGGCGATGAAGGGCGTGGAAGGCTGCGAAAAGCCTGGGGGAGCTGTCAAACGAGCGTTGATCCCGGGATTCCTGAATTACCGTATACTGAATACATAGGTGTACGGGGCGAACGTGGTGAACTGAAACATCTAAGTAACCACAGGAAAGGAAAGCAACAGCGACTTCCTTAGTAGCGGCGAGCGAAAAGGAAATAGCCTAAACCGTCGGCTTGTCCGGCGGGGTTGTGGGGCTCACATATGAAGTTACAAATTCGGCGGCTAGAAGAATCCGATGGAATGCGGAACCACAGAGGGTGATAGTCCCGTACTTGAAAGCTGACCGAACTTCGTGAGGTTCCCCGAGTAGGGCCGGTCACGTGAAACCCGGTCTGAATCCAGGAGGACCATCTCCTAAGGCTAAGTACTTATTGACGACCGATAGTGTAAAGTAGCGCGAGCGAAAGATGAAAAGCACCCCTTCTAGGGGAGTTAAAAGTACCTGAAACCACACGCTTACAAGCTGTCGGAGCACATTTATGTGTGACGGCGTGCCTTTTGCATAATGATCCGGCGAGTTACCGTCGACGGCCTGGTTAAAACCTTCAAGGTTGGAGCCTCA
>JAKVAZ010000023.1 GCA_022447225.1 Fuerstiella sp.
ATGGTCCACATCAATGGCCATGTCTACGGGTCCAGCAGCAATATTCTGACGTGCATTGAACTCAGGACCGGCAAACCAACGTGGCGCCAAAGAGATTTGAAAGGATCGGTGGTTTATGCTGATGGTAAGATCGTCTTCCGTCACGAAAACGGCACCGTAGTCCTGCTGGAAGCCAATTCAATGGCGTACCGTGAACTCGGTCGATTCGAGCAACCTGATCGCAGCGCCAATCGGGCCTGGGCACATCCCGTGATTGTCGATGGTCAACTGTTCCTGCGTGACCAGGACAAATTGCTGGTTTACGACCTTAAGGGCAGTTGATGTGGTTCTTCTGGAGTGATTTCTAATGATTGTGGGAACCGCAAACGTACAGCAACCGCCCGCAAACCGCATCATGAGTCGTTGAATGCTTAGGTTGCCCGCGGATCATTACCGAAGAATGGTGGCGCCGGGATTGCTGATTCTGCTGTCATTTGCAGCGGCAGGGTCCTGGCTGAGCGACGGCATTGTTTACCAACTTGTGCGCCAGGATCTCAGCGCCACCGAACGCATCGGCACGCTCAAATTGTTTTTTGCCGGTTTCGGGATATGGGCGCCCCTTGTGTACCTGGCGATGGTGACCGTTGAAGTGATCGTTGCCCCGCTGCCGGGACTCATGCTTTATGCTCCGGGTGGCATACTGTTTGGCCCGTTGATTGGCGGTTCCCTGGCTCTGGCGGGCAACATCATCGGTGCCGGAATTGCGTGCCGGATTACTCGATCACTGGGTGGCAACCGGCTGGACCGGTTGTTTTCACAAGAGCAGCTAAGACGTCTGCATACCGCGGTCGAAAAACGCGGCCCGTGGCTGATATTTCTACTGCGAGTCAATCCGTTGACGTCTTCCGATATTGTTTCCTACGCGGCCGGACTGACTCGAATACCGGTCTGGAAAGTGATGCTGGCAACCGGTACGGCGATGACACCGCTGTGCTTTGGTCAGGCATGGCTGGCCAGGGGACTGCTCGACGCGTTTCCTCAACTCGTCTATCCACTCATCGCCTGCTGCATTGTTTATCTCGTTGTATGTTTTCTGGTGGTTCGCAGGATAATGAGACAGACAGCCTGAAGTTCCACCGTATACCGGACTTTTTCCGAGATCTCCGTGTGGTACCGTTCGGCGACCGGGTTGTCGATGTTGCTACCGGTCCTGGTCACGACTGTGATGTCACACGACTGTGTTAACAGGATGCCGAAGATAAGAACATGTCCGTTGGCGGGAGAATCTGCCGTTTGGGGCTTCGATGATGTTCACCTGCATCCGGATCAATCGCCTACGGCCTCCTGTTTCCGGGTGGTTTTTGAAAACTTACGGGCCGGTTGATGTTGCGGAGGTTGACGCTCTGGTTGAATCACGGTCGAGAGACGGCGAATCTCTTTGTTCCGCCTGTGTCCGGATCTCTGCGAGCCTGACTCCGGCGCGGACAAAATAAAGCATTCCCACAGCCGTGACCGGTATCCACTGGGCCATGTGATAGTAGATGGATGCTGCAAACACGGCCTGCATCTGAGGCTGGTCAACGAAGAGTTTCAGTACCAGGACGAAGCAAACCTGGATCACTCCAAAGTACCCCGGGGTGGAGGGCACGGTCACTCCGACGGCCACAACTCCGAGTACGATAGCGGCAACCAGAGGAGAAACGTGAATCCCGAATGCCCAGAGTGCCAGAAAGATCATGAACCCGTTTAAAGCCCATTGAAGATACGACGTCAGCAGGATCCCGATCAGCAGTCGGACGCTGCGGAGGGAGGCGAGTCCGGTTGCTCCTGCCTCCAGGATTCCAGAGATTTTTCGACTCAGATGTTCGGGAACAAACCATCCGGTGACACGTTCCACTGCAGCCACAAACGGAACGGTCCAGGTTAGATAAATCGCTGCACCGGCGAGTCCCGCACAGACGGCTCCGGCAAACACCCAAGCGCTGATAACAACGGAACGATCGATCCGGGAAACGTCAACGAAGAGCATTCCGGCAGCAAGAAAGCTTAAAATCGCAATGATGTCAAAGATTCGTTCCAGTGCGATACTCGAAAAAACTCCGGTTTTTGGCACTCGGTGCTGTCTTGCGAACACGAACATTCGTACGAATTCACCCAGATGAGCCGGCAGCACGTTGTTAAATGCGAAACCAATCATCACTGATGGAAGTAGATCGGAAACCGTACGAAACCGCCCTATGGGTTCCAGCAGCATCTTCCAGCGCCAGGCCTTCACCACATAAAACAGGGCAAGAGCTGTAAAAATGAGTGGCAACGATCGGTAGTCCGCTTTGCTGAAAGCGTCAGCGATTTCAGCAAAGACCTGCGTCCAGGATTTTGGCTGATCCGGATCCGGACCCTGCCGCATATTTTCCATTGCCCACCACAGGCACAACGCTGTAAAACAAGCGCCAAGCGTCAGATTAAATAGCTTTGTGCGGTACCAGGTTTTCTTTGGATTGCTCACTGTTTCTCCGAACGGGATCGGCTGCATTCTACGACTGCCGTATTCACTGGATACGATAAACACTCCTGGAATTAGCGGGCAAATTTGCAGAACCATCTGTTCCGGGACATCGAACCCGGTTCATTTCGATCATCCGTTGATGATCACAATTCCGCTGCGGGGGATCGATCGTTTATTCTGAATCTGCTCAAAACCTGTATTCGTGTCCCGGCACACCGATTTCGATATCGGAGCGACCCAGAGAACGGAGTTCTCCGGCAATTGTGTCAAAGTGACCGGGTTTGAGGTGACAGGCGATAATTCGGGGACCTTCCGGTAACTGCCGGATTTCTGATGCAAACAACTCCGGGCACAGGTGACCGGATTTTTCGGCCAGCCAGCGATGAGAGTCGGGAAAGCTGGCTTCCAGGAAAACGGCTTTCAGATTGGGTGTTTCCGACAGGACTTTCCACATGCGTTTCGTCGGCCCGGTATCGGAGACAAAGGCCACGGCACACTCGCGGTCACTGAGGACGAATCCCAGACTTGGAACAATGTGATTCAGCAGCACGGGCCTGACACTTAAATCCGATGCGGTGACCGTCACTTCAGGGACCAGTAACCTGAGGTCCAGAAACGGAGACTGTTCTGTCGATAACCTGAAGAAATCGGGCCACAATCGATCGTTAAATACATCGTTACGAAGGCTCTGCTGAGTCGCCTCGTCAGCATAAACGATCGGGCATTCCACACCTTCCTGGTAGACATTATCCAGAAACAGTGGAACTGTGGCGATGTGGTCCATGTGGCTGTGTGACAGAAAGACGTGATGAATCTGCCGTTGACGTTCCAGCGGCCATAACAATCCCAGTGTTCCCGCATCAATCGCGATGGTGTCGTTGACGACTGCTCCGATACAAAACTGCCGTGCGACAGGTTCGCTCACGGTAGATGGCAGAAGTTCAACCTTCATTTCGAACTCTCGATTCGCAACACGCAGGTTTCCGGTTGATGCGTTTGTCGCGTTCAAGGCAGCAGAAAATCATCCGCTGTTTCGTGGACATGATCATTGTAATACCGGAGTGTATTGTCGTTTGTAAGTGATTGTGTATGGCAGCGGACAGAAAAATTCCCTGAGGTCTCCCTGGTTAATCAGTTCCGTTTGTGCTGAATCGTGTGAAACCGGGGTTCGTTTGGAGCAGGCGTGTCAGATGATACTGATCATTCCTGAAAATGTTGAGATCGGTACCTGGTACATTATTTGGCATCGAGAAAATTGCTGTTCCTGCATCATTTTGGCTGAGTCTGGTCAGTGACTTGCTCACAAACACCGTTTTCACAGCGATCGACAGTTTCGTCATCAGAGAAACCTCTCCTTGTCAGGTCTGCGCACACAACACGAACGGAACAAATGAATTGCACAACCAAGAGACTCATCTATGAATAAAAAACGAGGTAACAGCGGGTGCCATTCAGCAAAACCAAACGCGTTGGGGAAGAGTATTGTGTCATTATCTTTTTGAGCATAAAACCGGAATCGGTGGAGATCGTGCCTGAAGTGTGATCCTTCGTTTGTGATCTCTGAAACTGAAGACAATTCGTTCGTCGTGTTCGACTTTCCCATTGGGAGCCGGACCTTATATATTAGCTGCAGGTGTGATGCTGAGTCCCGCTTCAAACGGGAAACTCCGTGTCGAATCAACTGTGTTGCAGGTTGAAATGTCGTCAGGAGAGTTTCAGCAGGATTTCCTGCCACTTGAATATCTGAGTGCAGCACCAGGTCAGGCAGATTAATCCTGTTTGACAGAAGTCACTGCTGAGGTTCAAAGCAGATGCTCAATGACCGGACCAGTCGGTTGGATCGGTGTGATTCGTGCGGAATCCAGGTAATAACGGTTCATGAAAATCGCGATGATCACGGCTGGCGGGGCCGGCATGTTTTGCGGCTCCTGTATGCAGGACAACACTCTGGCGCGCGCTTTACGCGATGTCGGACACGAAGTGACCCTGGTCCCCACCTACACACCTATCAAAGTTGATGAAGAAAACGTCAGTGTCGATCGGGTATTCCTGGGGGGAATCAATGTGTATCTGGACTCCGTGGTGCCTGGCTGGTCGCGACTGCCGAGGTTTCTGAAGAGCTGGCTCGACCGTCCGCATATTCTTCGGTTGCTCATACGAAGCGGCAGTTCGACTGATGCTGCCCGGCTGGGACCGTTGACCGTTGACATGCTCAGGGGAGTTCACGGACCTCAACGAGATGAAATTCATCAATTAATGACCTGGCTGGTTGAAGACCTGAAACCGGATCTGATCCTGTTCAGCAATGCACTTTTGTCAGGAATCGTGCCCGCACTCAGACAACGTTTTCACGGGCGAATCGTTTGTTTGCTGCAGGGCGATGACATTTTTCTGGATGCGCTTCCGGATCGCTGGCGGCAAACTTCGATCGATCTGGTCCGCGATAACAGTCAGCATTTTGATCGTCTGATCACTCATAGTCGATGGTATGTCCGGCACCTGGCTGACTCCATTGGACTCGATCCCGACCGGTTTCTGCAAATTCCTTTAAGCATCGACTGCGAGCAGCCTGGAACGGCTGATGAGAAGTTCAACGACTCAGGACCAAAGACAATCGGTTACTTCGCTCGAATCTGTCCCGAGAAAGGTGTCGATAATTTTCTGAACGCAGCCCAACAGATCGCGACATCGGACGACTCGCTGCAATTCAGGATTGCAGGATATCTGCCGGAACTTCACCGCCGTTGGTTTCAAACCAGACTTGAGGAAGTACAGCACGTTGTTGGATCAGATCGACTGCAGTGGCTGGGCAGTCCGCAGACCCGTGAAGATAAATTCCGTCTGCTGAGCTCCTATGATCTGCTGTGTGTACCCGCTGACTATCGGGAGCCCAAGGCCATTTTTATGCTGGAGGCCGCCCTGGCCGGCGTGCCGTCGCTCGTGCCTGACCACGGTGCATTTCCCGAACGAATTCGGGAGCTGGGCCGTGGCTGGACCTATCCGGCAACTTCAGCGACCGCTTTGGCCCCGGCGATTCAGCACGCCGTTGGTCAGCTGGACTCTGAGACTTCAAAACATTTGTGCCGAACTGTGCGTCAGAAATTCGCAGCCACCGTCACCGGCCCTGTTATCAGTCAGGTGCTGGAACAAATCGCTGCGTCATAAAATAAAGACGACACAATTCACCGGGGCGAATGTCGCAGACGACCGGTTTTAGCGTATCGCTATCGAATCCCGTGAGTTGATTGGTTACAAATGACTCCTGAGGCAAGCGGATTGCCGGATTCACCTGGATCATTTTGAGACTGATTGATGCGAATAACCAAACTGGGATTGATAGCCTGTCTGGGACTTGGCGGATGCGCGGAGCTGTCTGTCGATGAACCGAATCGAGCAGCAGCACCTGCAGCTGCAGACGAAGTACCGGCTGTCGGTCCGTCTGCTGACACTGAGGACGAAATAACAACGAACGAATCCGTATCCGAAAAGGAAGAACCTGTGACCACCGACACAACACCGACGCAGTACAATGAACTGAACGAATTTGAGCAGTACGTGATACTGAACAAAGGCACGGAACGGGCGTTCACCGGTGAATACACGGACCTGGAGGACAAGGGGACGTATTTATGCCGACGCTGCAACGCCGCTTTGTACAAATCGGACCACAAGTTCCACAGCAACTGTGGCTGGCCGGCCTTTGATGATGAAATTGAGGGAGCGGTGACGCGACTGGCTGATGCTGACGGAATGCGTACCGAGATACTCTGTACGAACTGCGGCGGACATCTGGGACATGTCTTCGCGGGTGAACGGCTGACCGAAAATAACATTCGTCACTGTGTGAATTCAGTTTCGATGAATTTTGTCTCGGCTGGTGAACCATTGCCGGAACCTGTGATTGCCGGATCTGCCAAATAAAGCCTATGTGAATTCGACCACAGTTCCGGCACGAATTTCACGGATGGTTCCTTCCACGTTCAACAGTATCGCTCCGTCGTCCGCGATTCCGGTGCATCGTCCGGTTAGAGTTTCCGTGGGAGTCTGAATTGTTGTCTGACTGCCGGTCAGTCGGTTGAACTGCGCGGCTTCACGGGCAATCTCCACCGGATTTTGTTTCAGGCGATCCAGTACACTTTGAAGTTTCCCGAGTAGTTGGATCAGCGTGTCGGTGAGATCATGGCTTTGTCCGGTCTGGTCAAAGACCGAGGTGGCCCGGAGTCGAACGTCATCCGGAGCTGTGGCCGTTGAGTTATTCACGTTCAGGCCGATCCCAATCACAAAGATGCTTCCCGAGTCGGTTGAGTGCTGTTCGCTAAGGATTCCGCTGACCTTTTGATCGCTAATCAGTACATCATTGGGCCACTTGGTGGTCACGGTGTGGCCCGGCAGCAGGTCTGCGACCACTGATCGAACGGCCAGACCGGCCGCCAGTGCTACCAGAGGACGAGATTCGGGAGCCGGACCGTGTTGATCCACATCCAGCACTACCGAACAGGTGAGCGATCCCGCGGATGACCACCAGCGATGACGGCCACGCCCGCGCCCGGTTGTTTGCTGGTCTGTAAGAATCAGGGCAGGACACCGTGGATGCAGTTCGTCTCGCAATTCCAGCGCCAACGTATTGGTTGACTCCAGCGCGGGGTGATATTCCACGTATTCAATGAAGGTACGGGCCAGAATGTGTGCGGGTTCAAAAAAACTCATTGATGCTCGATTGTGGATATCACGAATTCCCTGAACAATTCTCACTGAATGTGATCCGTTCGGCAAATGTGAATTCTTACTGTGAGTGGTACGCAGGTACGGAGACTATGAAGCAAACCAGCACGGAATATGACGAATGAGCCGTCCGGTTCAGAGACGGAACCTCGCGGCCTTTGTGACAGATCCTTCTGCGAATTTCGATTTCATCAACTCTGCCGTTGTTCGAACAGACGATGAAAAAGAAGAACGGGATCCGAAAGTGCCGTCTGTAGAACAATGGAACCGGAAAATTGACTTCTGCAGGGCGGGATCGTCCGGAGCGGCTGAATGTTGTTTCCTCTGACAGATCGATGCTCACGTGCCGGCTGGGCGTTGACCAGCATACTGTGCATGTTGCTGTTGCTGCAGAGTGCCCGTGGCCAGCGCCGGAAAAACGCGGCTGAACTCAGCCCGGTTCTGCTGGAATATGCAGTGACCCCCGACGAACTTCTGGCGCTGGACGGACACATCGGGACGATTGTGACGAAGAACGGGACCACATATGAGGATGCGCAGATCGAAGAAGTTCGCCTGGATCGCAGTGGAAGATTTCTATCGTCCGTGAAACTACTGTTACCTGAACGCAAACGTTCACGCCGTGTGCAAATGAAAAATCTGGCGAGACTCACCGTGGAGGAGTCCGTGTATGAACCGGAATATGTGAGCAGGTTACGCCGGTACCTGTTGATCGATGTTCAGCAGCGGGACACGGCTGCGTTGCGGCGACTGCGTCAGACCGGGAATCGATTTTGGGAACCGTTAACTTCCGAACAGATGCAAGCCTGTGTTGATGAGGAGCTCGAATTTCTGAAGACCGTCCGTCAGCGATTTTCCGCACTGAACATGCAGCTGTACCAGACTGAGTATTTCCTGTTTCTGACAGACATCCCTGACAGACAGGTCCGTCCCTATCTGGTTCAGCTGGATAAAATGAATGAGTCTCTTGGTAAGTCGTTTGGATTTGAAAAAGGACACAATGTTTGGCGCGGCAAAGCGGTGATTGTTGCGTTCATGCAGGAATCTTCATTTCATACATTCGAACGTCAGGTTCTGAAGAACGAAGATGTGGCGGGGGCTCAGGGAATCTGTCATTCCTATCCGAACGGGCGAGTTGTGGTGGGGTGCGTGCGCGGCAGTTCGCCGTCGTTTTTTGGAATTGTCCTGGTGCACGAGACGGCTCACGGGTACGTGCACCGTTACAGGTCCACGGCCCGCGTGACGTCGTGGGTGAACGAGGGAATTGCAGACTGGATTGCCGGCATGACGGTTCGATCCTCGCGTGCGGTCAGAGAACGCCAGACAACAGCGGCAGCACGCATCCGAATGACCCGCACTCTGGGCGGTTTTTTTGAAAGGGAACCGATCGAAGAATGGCAGTATGGTCTGGCCAGTTCAATGATTGGTCTGCTGGCAACACGGGACACAGATCAGTTTCAGCGATTCTTCAACGACATCAAGAATGGTTACACGTGGCAGAAAAGTCTGAAGAGGCACTATGACATGTCTCCGGAAGAACTGGCCACCGCCTACGGACGCAGAATTGGTGTGGCATCGCTGAAACCATGATGTTTCCGAAACGGAATTGACACAGCTGTTTATGTGGAGGAGCTGATGTTGACGGATCAACATCCAGGATCGATATGTCCATGGTAATCAATCGGACAGCAGGAATCCCGACTTCCGGAGTGGTAATCAGTCACTCGATCGCTGGTCTTGCATTTGCGGGTCCTGACAAGCATACTTTTGCCGCGCAGAACGTAACAGAATGCGCAAAAGCCGCCGTAGCTCAGTTGGCAGAGCGAAGCTTTCGTAAAGCTTAGGTCGTGAGTTCAAGTCTCACCGGTGGCTCTGCGTTTTTACAGGTCAACGCTCATCCGGCCCGTTCGTTTGGCTCAGGTGTCACCTCAGAACGCGATTTTGCGGTTCGCAAAGCCTGCAGCGTCCGCTTTGCATAGACCCCAACGTAAAACGGCTCGGTCGTGATGACGCTGGCATGTCGCATCAGGTCTCGCAGGACCATTGGCTCCACAATGCGTGCCCAACAGTCGTCAAATGATCGACGCAAATCGTGAGCTGAAGCGTACACCGGCACCAATTCGTCAGTGCCTCTTTTGGGTCGCATATCCACCTTAACGCCGGCCTTCCGGCCGATAGCCACAATCCAGTCTGACACCCTATCGACACGCCTGCTGGTCTGTCCGGGGCGTCAGACCTCGCAGCCTGCTGGATAGAACGCACGCGGTGCCGGGTTTTATTCCCATCCATACCATGACCCGCCGACCCGGTACGGACCCTTCGATCTGAAATACAGTGGCGGGATTTGCTCGGCGGGACTTTTTCCAGCTAACTCGAGAACAATCCCCATCGGTGCGGGACCAAAATCCCGCTGTTGCAGACGACCATTGTAGGCATTCCCGCCCCAGCGCGACGACCGCGCGATCAGATTGAATGAAACAAACTTTTCAGTCTTCAGATCGTAAACCGCCTGACCCTCAAGCTCGGCATCGACCCCCCGTTTTTGAAGTTTCGGAATTCCCGGTCCCGGTGCGTTCCATTTCCCTTCAATGTGGACACCGTCGTGAACTTCCGACGTCCGCGTCCGGCCCTTGAAATGCAATGAGACGAGGTCTCCTTTCACATCGATCACCTCGGCCGATAACTCCGCACGCTCGACCGCCTCTTTTGGATAGGATGTCGTGTGGCCCCGGACAAGATCGACAAAGTAGAAGCAGGCCAGCCTTTCCACGATGTCTCGCGGAACCTCGTGTGTGTCACCTTTGATCGGCTGCGCCGGCACGAAAGCACGCGCCTCGTCTTTGCGAAACCACGCATAATCGAGGTTGTACGCGTTCCTGTCCGGTAAGTTGTCCGGTGTGGCACTCCGGGGCAGGTCTCGACAGATCGAACTCAACACGAGACCGTCGTGAGGATACCCGCTTTTCTCTTCAGCAACGGCCAACTCGGCCACGGCCGTGGCGAACTCAGACTTGCTCATGAGTCGGTCGGCTGATGAAAGTGTTGCCCATTTCTCCAGACCCTGGCGCATGTGTTCTTCGACTTTCCGAGGGTCATGGATTGCTTCATGAGACCCGGACAACAACAACCCATTGGGCGTCGCCACAAAGACGCCCTGCTTTGGTCGACCAGCACTGATCTTTCGGACGAGGTGGCTTTCGAAACTGTTGCCGGCCCCCAGATTCTTCCCCTCCGAATCAAGCTCATCGGCCGCAGAGACAAACAGCGTGGACAATTCCTGCAACGTGGGATCGGTCCAGACTAACTGTCTGGAGCTCACACCATTGCCTCATGTGCAGCCAAGCGGATGACCGTTCATCAGGAAGATCATCACCGGCTTGTCGTTCTTCTGAGCGTCTACGATACCATGCAGGACGGATGTGCGCCACGCAATCCTGCAATACGACTGCTCACCTGAATTGGGAAGGACCTGTGCGCGGCACTGCGCGTGCTCGGCAGACAACTGCGGTAGTGCATTGCTGTCAGCGCTCAGACCGATGCTGGTTGCCAACAGCGAGACTGTGGCAATGGTTCCGAAAACGAACTTCTTCATCGATGTCTCCATGCCGTATTTTGGAAGGCACTCTGCCTGATGGACGTCTCGTATTGTATCGTCGCGACGCCGCTTTTAGTAATTGAGATGTGGAATAAGTCAATTTGAACCACGACTGCGGATTGGATATTAACGCAGTATCGGTCAAAAATTCTGAAAATACACCAATCCTGGGTACAGCCGCGATGATCGCAAATCTTCGTGTGAATTGTTCACTGTTTGGTCGGCAGACAAAGTTGACGGGTTCCCACGCAATCAGCATGGCCACGACAACGCGCAGTCCCGCAAGATCAGGATTGTCGGCAGGTGGGTTGTGAAACAACTGGGTAAACGCTAACGCCTGATAACTGTCGAAACCAAGGATCCCTACACGAACCGGTTTGGCTGCCTGGCCGGAATCTGCGGTCAGAATTGAACCGATAATGATCACAGCAGTAAGTCGGAAGAGTGTTTGTCGTTGCATCAATGGCATTCCTTTGGGTGTGTTAGTCCATCGAAATTGAGGCGATCGTGTGTTCAACAATTTTCGAGTGCTCGCACCGAGTATACGGAACCTGAAGAAGCCGTTCTTTGGAGATCTGCTTGAATTAAATCGTGTGGATTGTGATGGGTGACCGGCAGTGCGTCTGTTCGATTCGCGACAATGAACAATCACACAATGAAACAACGCGGCCGGCCGAGGCCTGACACCGACGACATCAAGATCCGTTTTGCGAGGTCAGGTTGCTCTTTGGCCAACTCCTCGCAGACGCCTTCGACTGGTCAGGCTTTAACGATCCGACTTTGCATCCCGAAGATGCTGTCGCGTCTTCTTCGCAATGATGCTGACCAACAGCGGCCACCTATCCGGCGACCTAGCGGCGTATTCTGAGTTTGGAGGGGCTGGCCGAGCCAAACAGACTGGCCGTGAGTGCCGTGCGATCGATTGCCGTGTGGCCGGTAACGGGTTCTTCTGCTGCCGGCAGATGCGACCACAATTCCTCCTGGTTGTAGCGTTCGACGTTGCCCAGATGCTGAGCCAGAATGATGAGCGCCAGTACATCGGCCGAACAATATCGAATCAGGTGCTGGCGGGCCGATGAATCTTTGCGATCACGCCAGGCAGACCACAATGCAACGGCCAGTTCTCCGTCGGTGTTCATCAGGTCACTCGGCCGCGCCATCTGAAGGTGTCGTTCGATTTCCTTCAGACCACCCGTCATTCCCGCGTGATAGCACGGCCACCGCAAATCAAGATGCGGACACGGAAGACCGGGAATGTGAAAAGCGTCCAGCACCCGGGGAACATCAAAACCCGCCCCGTTAAATGAGGCCAGCAGTGAGATGTCGTCGAGCAGATCCAGGAACTCGTCAAGATTTTCGTGTTCAACGAACGTATGCAGCTGATCCTGATGCCAGCAAACGATGACGGTAATCGCAGCGTCGATTCCAAGTCCGGTGGTTTCGATGTCGAAGAACGATGTTTGATCGAAGAACTCTGCCAGAATCCGCCATTTGTCCTGTGGGCACAACCTGTCCGTGAAATAGCCAATGTTCTGCTGGTCCAGTGCTTCCAGCGAACGGCGGGCTTCTTCCAGAAGATTCGATCTGATGCCCTGAGGGATCTTTGCCGAGTGCTCAATCACGTCGTGCCATGAGCAAATGCCGACGTTGTGAAGCTGATCCAGTTTACTGGGGCCGATTCCTCGGCAGTGTCTCAGCGATTCTGTAATCAATGGATTCGTGTCCGTTTGGATCTCAGAATTCGGCTTGCGTTGGCCAGTCGATTCGTGAGTTTTTCGTGTTCTTCGTCCGGTTCAGGCGGAATGATGCCCGGACGTGCGTCAATGCTGACTTGCGACACCTGCGGCAGATCGATCTTACCCGTGAGCAGCACCGTGATCAGGCTGGATGTACAGGCCACAGCTGCGTTGGATTCCACCAGAAGATCTTCGAGGTCCGTATCGGTCACGCCTGGCGGCAGAGCCGTCACACAGGCAGGGCATCCGGCCGTGCAGTCACAATCGTTGATGATCGTGTGGCACAGCTGCAGAGCTTGGGCAAAAATCTCGAACACCTTCTCTGCATAGCCAACCCCGCCTTCGATGGTGTCATAAAGATACAGGGCACTCTTCCAGTCGTTTTTTTCCAGTTCAACGAGTGAGACGTCGGTTTCGATGTTCTGTTTGTCGCACAGGCACAACGCAGGAACCGTCAGCCGCAGCAGGTAGCTCAGGCCGTACAGTGCTGCACCGATATGACGCTTGTCGACCTGTTCGACTTCACGGCACCATTCCACCGGCGGACGCAGTGCGAATCCGGCCGTATCGTAGATGAAGGGGTCGAGCGTGATCGGACCATAGCCGATGTTTTCCAGTGACCGTTCCCGAATTTTCTTATACAGCTTTGGCTGGCGGTTGACGTTGACGGAACCAAATTCCAGTCCGGCTCCATTGAGTTCGTAGGCGTCGAGTGATTCCGTGATCGTCACGCGGCTTTCCCAGACACATTCGGTGTAGTAGTCAACATTGACCGGATCCACGCGGCACAGTTTTTTGTCCAGGTCCAGTTCCATGGACATATAGCGACGACCAAGGTGCTGGTAGATTGCATCCTTGTAGAGAGTGCCGCGTGCTCCGATGGGGTCGATTTCGCCGATGACTTCGGTACCGCAATAAATGTCAATGTTGTAATCCGTCATTCCCCGAAGGTTGACGCCTTTGGCGGGATAGTCGCGAAGCGCATAGCGCAAATTGCCGTGGTACTCTTTAAGACTTCCGTCCTCCCTCAGGACTTCCAGAGCTGCCGGATATGCCGGTTCGGGAAACACGGTCTCTTCTTCCCGCAACGGATGCTCGTGTGCTGCACAGGGCAAATGCTGCAGCAAAATATAGGGATTGTCGGCGTTGAGCCACGCACGTTCGATGGGAGCCGACTGCAGGAATTCCGGATGATTGACGAAGTACTGATCGATTGGCGTATCACGAGCGGCGTAGACGATCAGGGCCTGTGATCCGCGTCGTCCGACACGGCCCGCCTGCTGCCAGAAGCTTGCCATGGAACCGGGATGGCCACTCAGGATGCACAGGTCAAGATCACCGATGTCGATCCCCAGCTCCAGCGCGTTGGTGCTGATGATGGTCGTGACTCGACCAGCAGCCAGGTCTCGTTCCAGCTTGCGGCGTTCACTGGGCAAAAGGCCGCCACGATAAGGTTTGACCTTTTCCCGAAGTTCACCATGTCCGTCCACCACCGCGCGACACAGTCGTTCGACCTGTTGACGTGAGCGGCAAAAGCAAATCGTGCGGACACCCAGCTTTGTCGCTTTGCGAATCAAAGGAATGCTGACTGACGCGGGGCCTTTGCGATACAGTGCGTGCCCCTGGCTTTCGACCACGGGCGGGTTGATCAGATACAGATCCCGCTGTGGTCGCGGGGCCCCGTCACGGTCGATCACATGAAACGGACGCTGAAACAGCGCCTCTACATGCTCACGTGGATTTTCAATGGTTGCTGACGAACACACAAATGTTGGATGACTGCCGTGCATTTCGCAGGCACGCACAAGCCGCCGCATAACATTGGCTACATGTGACCCAAACGCACCGCGATATGTGTGGACTTCGTCGACGACGACGTAACGCAGACGCGACAGAAATGTTCGCCAGCGCCGATTGTGATTGGGCAGGATCCCGGAATGCAGCATATCCGGGTTGGTGATCATAAAGTCTGCCTGCGACTGAATCCTCGCACGTTCCTCACGCGGGGTGTCACCGTCGAAGGTGCCAAGGCAAGGTTGTGCACCCGCCGCTTCCAGCAGCCGGCCCAGCGTGCCTTCCTGGTCTCGGGACAGAGCCTTGGTTGGATACAGCAACGCAACACCAAAGGGCGCATCGGCCTGCAGAAATTCATGCAGGATTGGCAGCAGGAACGACAACGTTTTGCCGCTGGCCGTCCGTGAAACCAGGACTGTGTCCTGATCTCTGCGAATCGATTCGAACGCCTCACTTTGGTGTGAGTACAGCCGTGTCAGACCACTTGAGTTCAACGCCGTGACCAGCTTGGGATTCAGCCGGTCGGGAAAGTTTTCGAACTCACCTTCACTGCTCTGCAGAACCGTGTGCGATGCGATCTGTGGAGCAAACCGACCTTCCATGAATTCGACAAAAGTCGCCATTGGCGACGAGTCGGAACTTGCCATCACCAGCATCCGTTCGAGTGTCGCGTCGAGGCAGAACAGTCTGAACGATTGTTCAGGTCAGAACGCCGTGTCCTGCGGGGGACATTTATAAAGTATCAGGAACTTTTGTTCCAGGTGGGTTGAAACTCCGTGTTTGGCCGTTTGAGGACGGTCGACGGGGAGCATCACCAAAGCTGCTGAAGGGAATCGAACCCTCATCTCAGTTTGGGAAGACGTCCCGCAGCTTTTTTCGCGGGGCTCAAAAAACACTCGAAACCCCGATAAACCCAGTCTGTTGTTATCTTTCTTTCACTCTAATACCGCGCACTCCGTGACACTCAAATACAACCGTGATTACCCCAAATTTGGTAGTCGGTAGCTGACGTGTCAGGGGCTTACTTTCCCTGAAGCCAAAAAAGATTAACGAGCCGGGGAAATTTCGCCATTATTTTCAGTGGTTCTGTGGCCAACAGGCTCTGCCGTAAACCGAACGGAAACACAAGGCCTTCCCCGATGAAACTTTCCCCCCCCCCGGGAGTAGCTGTAATTGCTTAGCGTGTATCTGATGGTTCCGTGCTGGCCCAGTATCCGTGTTGGTAACTCCGGCAACGCGGGCCCGGACGGATTAACGTTCGAGCATGGTATTGCCGGCTCCTCATCTCCCGGCGGTGATGACAGCTAACATAAAGATTTCAGTAGCACCTTTGACCTGGCGATGATCCCCGGTCCCGACATGCGACTGCCGGCCCTCCCCGCGATTTGGAGCTTCGGGATGTTATCAGTGGCTCAGCCGAGTCTGGCGGTGATCAAATTTGATCGCCTGTGATCAATCCCTCAGTCCGCATCGTTTGGTGCTTTTTTCGTTGATGGCGGTCGCAACAAATTTTGAAACGTCAAATATCCGGGGCCGTATACAGTTTATACGATCAACGTTTTTCCTGGCCGGAGTGGCTTACTTCGTGCCGACGCCGCAGTTTTGAATAGCCCTGACGTGGTGTGCAGTCGTTGCCATCGTTTACTGCAACCTCGCCGCAGGTCGTGAGTAGACGTCCGGATAGAACGCTCTGTCGCAAAATAACCCCAATCCTTTATTGCAATTTAATTGCAGGAGCATCACACTTGCAAAAATAAGGGTGCGAAGCAGGCCTGCCGTTACTGTCCGCCGATCAGCACAGCTGATTGCGGCTTTGTCGTTCGTCGCGTTTGTTATACGCACTTCAATCACAGTAGGAAATGCGGAGTTTTTCATGCAGATCGAAGAACTGCCATCAAAGCAATCCCGCTTGCCTGTCACGGTACTTAGCGGTTTTCTGGGTGCCGGCAAGACGACACTTTTGAATCATATTCTTGCCAACCGTGAGAGCATGCGGGTGGCCGTCATCGTAAATGATATGAGTGAGGTCAACATTGACGCTGTGCTGGTCCGCGACGGCGGTGCCGATCTGTCTCGAACGGATGAGCAACTTGTCGAGATGACCAACGGCTGCATTTGCTGCACGCTGCGTGAGGACCTGCTGGTTGAAGTTTCCCGACTGGCTCGTGAGGGCCGTTTCGATTACCTGCTGATCGAATCAACAGGAATCAGCGAACCATTGCCTGTTGCCGAGACGTTTACATTTGAAGACGAAGAAGGAAACAGCCTGTCTCACCTGGCCAAACTGGACACTATGGTGACCGTCCTTGACGCCGGAAATTTTATGAAGGATTTCGGATCGTGGGATGATCTCACTGATCGACAAATGGGACTCAGCGAAGAAGACGATCGCAACATCGTTGATTTGCTGGTCGACCAGGTGGAGTTCGCTGATGTGATCGTGATTAACAAAACCGATTTGGTCACAAGGTACGAACTGGAACAACTCAATCAGATCGTTCGCCGACTCAATTCTAAAGCACACGTTCTGCACGCAACCGAAAGTTGCGTGCCGTTGAAAGAAATCCTTGGCACAGGACGTTTTCAGCTGGAACAGGCGGAGGAAATGCCAGATTGGCTGGCCGTTCCACGAGGCCAGGAGGAAACGGAGACGGAAGAGTTCGGAATCTCCAGTTTTGTTTACCGTCGCGACCGCCCTTTCCATCCACAGCGACTGTCAGATGAAATCCGGAACGACTGGGATGACGGTGTGTTTTCGGGAGTGTTGCGGAGCAAGGGGTTGATGTGGGTTGCCTCACGTCACGACTACGCTTTTGATTGGTCACAGGCGGGGTGTTCGATCCGTATGGATCCGGCTGGAACCTGGTGGGCCTCAACTCCTGACGACGAATGGCCTGCCGCCGAAGAAGAGATCGCGGAGATTCGTTCCGGATTTCTGGGTGAATATGGCGATCGTCACCAGGAGTTGGTGTTTATTGGACAGGGGCTCGATCAGGAACGCATCGAAGACGTCCTTGACCAGTGTTTGCTGACGGATGTTGAATACGAGCAGGGTCCTGAAGCCTGGTCTGACTTTCAGGATCCTTTGCTGCCGGTCGAAGCTGGAACTGCGGAAATCGAAACCGGGGAGATCGGTCGATGACGGCTTCCGCTGACAACCCTGCTTACGATGTCGTCGTCGTTGGTGGCGGTGCTGCAGGTGTAGGAGTTTCGATTGCCCTGAAGCATGCAGGCATTGAAAATTACCTTGTGCTGGAACGGGATACTGTTGGAGCATCATTTGCCGCATGGCCTGCGGAAACCTGTTTCATCACACCGTCGTTCCCGAGCAATTCGATCGGCATTCTTGATCTGAATTCCATCGCGATTGGTGTTTCCCCCGGGTACAGCCTGGAAGTGGAACACCCGACGGGCAAAGAGTATGCCGCGCATCTGCGGGGAGTCGCAAACTTCTTTGAATTGCCGGTTTGTGAGAGAACCAACGTCAAACGCATCGTGAAATTCGGTGACGAATTTCATATCACGACAGGGGGCGACATCCTGCAGGCGAAACATGTCATTTGGGCTGCCGGCGAATTTCAATACCCACGTCTCAGCGGGTTCGTGGGCAGCAATCTGTGCCGACATACGGCCACAATTGTCAGCTATGAGGAACTTGAGGGCGATGACTTTATCGTTGCCGGCGGCTACGAGAGTGGTGTTGACGCTGCCTGCAACCTGTCCTGTTGCGATAAGCGAGTTCGATTGTTTGACAATGGTTGTCCGTGGAAAGACCGAAGCTCCGATCCCAGTATTGCGCTGTCTCCTTATTCACTCGAACGGATGGACCAGGAATGGTTTGCGGAGTTCGTGGAGTTGTTTCCCAATACCTCTGTGACTTCTGTTACTCAAACCGACCACGGCTATGAGGTCAGGGTGCAGGACGGACGGACGTTTCACACTAAAGTTCCCCCGCTCTTTGCCGGAGGATTCGAAGGAAGTCACAAACTGGTTGCGGACCTGTTTGAGAAACGAGATGACAGTTACCCGTTGCTGAATGAGCACGATGAGTCGACCATCACGCCGGGAATATTTCTTTGTGGTCCGGCCGTTCGCCATGACAAACAGGTGTTTTGTTTCATCTACAAGTATCGACAACGTTTCGCCGTGGTTGCCAAAGCAATTGCCACTTCGCTGGGACTGCCTGCTGAGGAACTGGAAGGATATCGGCAATGGGGCATGTACCTCGATGACCTCTCCTGCTGTGGTGAGGAGTGCGAGGCATGCTGACGGGAAATGACGAAGCACTCATTGTATCAACACACGCGACGCATCAGAACAAGGCTTCCGGAGCGACAGGCGCGCCCCACGAGGGAAGAAGCTGGCTGTCACGAGCGATACGAGTTGAGTGGATTGGCCAAATGGCAGCCAGCCTGTGCTGGATCGCCAGCGTATTGAGTTACGGCGTCAGCTCTGCTGGTGACTGGCTGCAGTTGGCAGCAGCGTGCTCCTGGTTGTTGGCAAACACCGCGTCACTTGTGGCTGCTGAGGACGACTGAAGTGGCGGTACGACAACAGGTCACGGGAACTGCGAGAAAAACTCGCGCAGGTCAGGGTTGGTGTATGCCCCGGACTGTTCGCAACTTCGGTCTGGAATTGATGTCACAACAGCTGTGGTGCTGGGGAAGAGACATTGAGAATTCCGATGGCAATCTGTTGATGCAGTACGGTTTTGGGCGACATCGCTATTGCGGCAATTCGGATATGTCCACATGTTATCGACTTGACGACGGCGCACTCCATGTCTGCATGTGGGGTTTCGGAATCTTCTTCGGAAGACGTGACCTCGGCGGCCTTTATCTTGGCCGCTTCGATTTCTGTCCGAAGTGGGCTCCTGTCGAATCGCTTTCACTGGCGATTCACAGTGCCGCTGATCTTCCAAATTTCGTCAGGCCGCGAGGCAGAGTACAGTGGCAGGTTGCCCGAAAACTTTGGAAGTCACTGTGTCAATGGATCGCCGGCTATGAGCAGTGGGTGCGTGCTACTGAAGGTGTTCGGTATCGCAGGGAATGCGTCGAGTCCTGGATGCGGCCGTTTGTCCGTGCTGACCGAATGGCGTCGGCATGGCATTTTCTCAGCCGACGCAACTGGGAACGCGATAAACAGCCGGTGTCACAGACACTCAGAAAGTACACGATCCCGGCGGTGGCGCGTTGAAACGACTCCCTGTAACTGTACTTTCCGGCTTCCTTGGAGCAGGCAAGACGACGCTCCTGAACCATGTGCTGGCGAATCGGGAAGGCTTGCGCGTTGCCGTTATTGTTAATGACATGAGCGAGGTCAACATTGACGCTCAACTCATCATTGGTGGGAATGCGGCCTTGAGTCGCACCGAAGAAAAACTGGTGGAGATGACGAATGGCTGCATCTGCTGCACCCTGCGAGAAGACCTCCTTGCTGAAGTTGCGGCGCTAGCGACAGAAGGCCGTTTCGATTACCTGTTGATCGAATCCACCGGCATCAGCGAACCAGCTCCCGTTGCGGATACGTTTACCTTTGCCATTCAGGAAGGCCAGGAGCTGTCGGATCTTGCGGATCTGGACACCATGGTCACTGTCGTCGACGCGGCCAATTTCCTGAATGATCTTCGCGTTGGTAAAGACCTGCAGAGCGTCGGACAGGCGGCGGACGACGACGATCAACGAACGGTTGCCGATTTGCTGACCGAGCAGGTTGAGTTTGCAAACGTGATTGTTCTGAACAAGATCGACATGCTTGATGAAGAGAGGCTGGCGACTATCGAAGCCTACATCGAGCAACTCAATCCCTATGCGTTAAAGCTGCGTGCGTCATTCGGTCAGGTTGAACCATCGCGGATCATCGGAACCGGGCGGTTTGATTTCGAAATCGCAAAACAAAGCAAGGGTTGGCAGCTGACACTACGTGATGACGGGGCCAGCGAAGTCGAAGAGTACGGCGTCAGTAGTTTCGTTTATCGGGACAGACGTCCTTTTCATCCGCAGCGATTGTACGATCGTCTGTATCGAAAGTGGGACGGTGTATTGCGGAGCAAAGGGTTCTTCTGGCTCGCAAGTCGACTGGACAAAATCGGCGTCTGGTCGCAGGCCGGGTGCGTGGCCCGACTGGATTTCGGGGGATTTTGGTGGGCCGCTATTCCGCCCGAACACTGGCCGGACTCTCCGTCATTTAAGACTGAGCTGGGTCCTAAATGGCATCCCGAAGTTGGAGACTGCCGACAGGAGTTAGTCTTTATTGGCATTGGGCTCGATGAGAACGCCATCACCAGGTCGCTCCAGGAATGCTTGCTCACAGATGAGGAACGTTCAGCAGGTATTGAGACATGGCTCCGGCTTCCTGACCCGTTTCCTCCGTGGGATGTCAGCATGGCTGAAGCTCTTTCGGCAGCCTCCCATACCAATACACTGCTGTTCCGATAGGCAACATACCCCGAAGAGCAGGTTTCCCTAACACCAGGAATGCCAACGTGTTTTGCCCAAAGCGGCTGAAGGGAATCGAACCCTCATCTCAAGCTTGGGAAGCTGGCGTGTTGCCACTACACCACAGCCGCAAAATCACTGGATCACCAGCGTTTACTCAGTGTATTACGGCGTTCTGAGTGTTGCAATCGGTTGCACTGGTGAACACTGATTTACACCCGTTTTCAGGCCGAAGTGGTGAGTAGATCCGTCCTCGTGGCTGCGTTTGCCATTCATACTATGGTGGTCATTGGTGGCCTATGAGATCAGTAAACAGAATTCCACTTCCATGCCGTCGTCGAAGGACATGTCGCTGTCTGTACCGCCACCGCCGCCCATGGTGGACTGATCGCCCAGCGACTGGGTGCCGCTGCCTAATGCACCGCCTGCGAACGTAGCCTGATCATCCAGGCTCTGTGGACCCTGATCCTCACCACCGCCAGCTCCGGCGATGCTGGGCTGATCGCCCAGACTTTTGTCAGGATCGTTGGCCATGCTCTCGCTCGACTTGCGTAACTTGGGAAACGCGGCTGATCATCTCATCGTGCTGCACTATCCCGCATCCAGAGACGCGTTTCAACCAGCAGCTGCTGTTAGCGATTGGGCAGTCTTATCGTTTACCGGCAGCCACAGAACGGCGTTGGCGTGATCGACAACGGCGATCACCGGGCGTCGTAGCGGACCTGACCTTCGCCCCAATCGCCTAGTGCGGATCCGCATGCTAGCCGGAGTGGTAAAGGCGAAGCTTACAAGCCCTTACGGGTTCGATAGTGTTCCGCTGCCACGCACAGTAAAGTCATCGCGTAATCGCACTCTGAAACCAAATTCCGCATTTTAGCTCTCAGCACATGGCCAAGAAAAAAGCTGCTCCGAAGAAAAAGAAAGCGGCAACTAAAAAGAACGTCAGCTTTGAAGAATCGCTGTGGGATTCGGCCAATCGGCTGCGAGGCAGC
>JAKVAZ010000024.1 GCA_022447225.1 Fuerstiella sp.
TTGAATCCCGTATCCGACCGAAGCTGATCAAACACTGTTACGAATGTCATTCGACCGCCTCTGCCGAGGCCAAAGGCAGTTTGCTCCTGGACTCTCGTGACGGACTGCTGAAAGGCGGTGAATCCGGAGCCGTCGTTGTGCCAGGAAAACCGGCGACAGATCGTATGGAGCAAGTCACGCAACAAACCGATGACATCAAAGGTTGTCTTATACGCAATGGGATTGTTGTCTGTGCTGACGCCTGGGCATTTCACCACACGGCGGGGTCACCGGAATTCACGTGACGAAAAAAACGATCATCCCGCGACGGAGAACAGGCCCACAAAGAAGGCAATATAGACGTAGCCCACGATCGATCCGACAACGACGATGATGGCCGGCGTGACCAGAGCGCTGAGTGTCTTGATCATTGCGGAAAGCTGCGTGCGATGGAACTCGGACACCTGATCCAGAACCTCGTCCAGATTACCGCTTTCTTCCCCCACGGCGACCATTGTCGCCAACAGCGGCATATAGGCTCCGCGAACACGCAACGTGTCCGCAAGGCTTTGCCCTCTGATGATCGCATCACGAGACTTCTGAACGATCGACGCGAAGTAAGTGCTGGAGTGCATTTCCTGAACTGTAATCAGGGCTTCCAGCACAGTGACACCGCTGCTCACGAGAACGCCCATTGTCTGCGAAAACGTCAGCGTCCCGCTAATACGGAAAAGCTTGCCGATAACCGGAATACGAAACGACAACCGTTCGATCCAGAGACGGCCAGGCGGATAGAGCCAGGTCAAAACGAAAGCAATGGCAGCCATGACCATTGATCCGAAAATATACCAGCTCCATTCAGTGGTGAATCCTGAAATGGCGATGAGGGACTGAGTCATCGCAGGAAGCGGCCTGTTGAGTGATACCAGGAGCTCCGCCAGTTTCGGTAGCAGACTCGTTACGATGAATCCCGTCGCCATAAACGCGGAAAGCAGGACAAGCAGAGGGTACAGCAGTGCCGTGGCAAATTCTCGAATGGTTTCACGACGTGTCCGCATCATGTCCGCAGCACGAACGAGAACAGTCTCCTGAATACCAGTCTGTTCGCCAACTCGCACAAGCTGGGCAAGAAAATCTGGAAACCCGTTTTCCGATTCGATTGCGTCCGAGAATTGTCGGCCAGACTGTACGGTATCGATCAGGGAACTGTAAGCACGGCGAATCGCACGGCTGTCAGCCTGAGTGGAAAGTGTCTGCATGGCCGAAAGCAGGCTGATCCCGCCGCGCAGCATCACGGACAGTTGGCGAAGCGACAATTCCACCTGCACGCTGCGAGGGCCGAGGATATTTTTGAACAAGTCACGACGGCTACCGACGGCCGCCGCCAACTGTTCCTCGAGCCTGATCACAATCCAGCCGCGCGTGCGCAGTTGCGATGCAACGATTGATGCGGTGGCAGCATCGATTGCACCGGTACGTGTCTGACCCGCTTCATCGCGAGCTGTGAAGGCGAAGTTAGGCATATTGATCCGGTTTGCTCAGCAATTTTGAAATTACCATACGGCCACTGCTCCTTGTGCGTCCGAAGCCGTCACCATGCCCTGCTCGATCTTGCGGAGTGCATCTTCCGTCAGCGTGCGGCAACCTTCATTCTTCGCCAGTGTGCGCAGAGGCACCTCCTCTGTCCCTTTGGAAATCAGATGGGCCATCTCTTCACCTACCGGTAACATCTCGAAGAGCGCCGTTCGGCCGGTCTTACCGCGTCCGGCACAATAGATGCAGCTACCACTCTGCCAGGCCGTTGTGTCACGTGCATCCGGCATTCCCAGAGCGGCTGCGTGTGAAACGGTCAGCAAGGTTTTTTGGCGGCAATGCAGGCAGAGCCTGCGCACCAGCCGTTGCGCAACCGCCAGACGCAGTGTCGCGGCAACGAGGAAGGGTTGAACTCCCATGTCAATTAATCGAGTGACGGCACCGGCTGCAGTATTAGTATGCAATGTGCTGAAGACAAGGTGACCGGTCAGAGCGGCCTTGATTGCGACGTCAGCTGTTTCGGGGTCACGGATTTCACCGATCATGATCACATCGGGATCGTTTCGCAAAATCGACCGCAGCGCCTTGCTAAAGCTGACTTTGTCGGCTGAATCGACGGCCACCTGAGTGATCCCGTTCATCTCGTATTCGACGGGGTCTTCTACGGTGACAACGTGAAGCGATGTTGTTGAAATCAGCTCTCTTATCGCAGCGTACAAAGTCGTGCTTTTGCCGCTGCCGGTCGGCCCGGTCAAAAGGATCAATCCGTGGGGACGGCCGATGGCGGTTGAGAATATCTCCAGATCTTCGGCGTCCATCCCCAGGCGTGACAGTGTGAGATTCTCCATGTTGCCGGCCAGAAGGCGGAGTGTCAGCGACTCTCCTAAACGAGTCGGCAGAGTCGCGACACGAACGTCAATCGATTCGTCTCGCGACGACGTCCACGAAAATCGACCGTCCTGCGGCGAGCGACGTTCTGAGATATCCATCTCGGCCAGAATTTTGATGCGGGAACTGATTTGCGGATGCAGCTCGCTGGCAAAGTCGCGGTAGTTTTCCAGCTGTCCATCGACGCGAAGCCGGACGCGCACGTGCTCGGACAGCGGATCGATGTGGATATCGGAAGCTTCTTTCAGTGCGGCAGCCTGCAGAATCTCTTCGCAGATCTGGACAGCATCCTCGTCCCCGACCCCACGTCCGGCCGCGACACGGACCATCCCGTTTTGCGTAGCCGCTCCACCGAACGTGTTGCGAATCACAGCTTCCAGTGAAGTTTCTTCAGCTACGACAGGTTCAATGGCATGCTCGAGGTAACGCTCCACCGTATCCAGCGTCGCCACATCGGTGCGATCAACGCACGCGACCAGAACACGACCATCAATTTGGCAACACGGCAGCACTTTCTTCCGCCTCGCCAGGGAAACCGGAATTCGCAGTGCCCAACCGGGGTCGATTCGGACTGCCGCCATGTCAAGCGGTGCCAAAGTCGACAGTTCTTCACCCGCTGCGCTCATTACAAAGTCCCCGCCATATCATCGAGTTGTATTCTGGATGGCCGCAACCTGCTGGCGCGACTGAGGACCAGTTGCGGATTCCTCGCGAGGCCTTTAGCGGTTCGCTCACTGATTTGCCCCGTCCTGAGCAGCTGTGCCAGACATTCGTCGGCCGTGTACATTCCATCGTTGCGACCGGTTTCGATAATGGAGTAAATGTGCGTGTCCTTGCTTTGAGAAATCAGGTTGGCAACTGGGTTGGTGACCTTCATCACTTCGCTGACCAGAACATATTTTGATCTTGCGGCGAGCGGGTCGTCACTCACTTCCTTGAGTACTTTCTTGATCTGTGGCCCGTCTCCCATGATCAGTTTCTGTGCGACGACTGCCCGCAGGACCATTGCCAGTTGTCTGCGGATTGAGGTCTGCTCTTCGGGCTGAAAGACCGAAACGACTCGATCAATCGAACCGACACAGTCGCCTGCATGAACCGTTGCAAACACCAGATGCCCTGTTTCCGCGGCAGTGATCGCGGTACGGATTGTGTTCAGGTCGCGGATCTCACCAACCAGAATGACATCCGGATCCTGACGCATAGCGGCCACCAGCGCCTCATTGAAGTCCAGCGTATCCAGTCCAACTTCGCGCTGGTCGACCAGCGACTGCTTGCTGACATGCAGGTACTCGATGGGATCTTCAATCGTGATGATATGACCGCTCCGTGTCTGATTGATGCGATCGATCAGCGTTGCCAGCGTCGTACTTTTTCCGCTTCCCGTCGGCCCCGCGATCAACACCAACCCATGACTGTGGTTGGCAAGCTGATACAGGTCTGAAGGCAACCCCAGTTCCGGGAGCGACCGAATGCGTTCTTCCAGACGCCGAACAGCGATACTGTACTGACCTGATCGTCGAAAGATGTTGAAGCGAAAGCGGCTGCCGTCATCGGCCGAGAGGCTCCCGTCGAGTGAACCGACTTCGGGAGGGATTTTAGCATGTGTCCGCGAAGCCAGGGCCTGCGCAAGTCCGGAAAGCGTGGCTGCGTCCTGCTCAGGCCAGTCGTCCGCAGCCGCGAGACGCCCCTGCTGACGAAAGTAGGGAGGGTGGCCCGCCGACAAATGCAGATCGGAAGCTTGGCGGGCGATCGCCTCACGCAGCAGCCGCAGCAGCTGGTCTTCCGATCTTTCGTCTTCAGTCTCATTCGCCATTTTTAACCCTCGGCCCTGCGGCGCAGCCACAACGGTCTTATCTACATGAGCAATCCGACCGTCCATGAGACTGCAGGGTCTGTGGAGCGACTCGACGAATCGATCTGTTTTGCTTTTTTCAGTGTCACGCTGACCGGAATGACCCCCAAAACTTCGGGCAGCTCTTGCAACAATGCGACGATGGTGGCGTAGTCGCCAGCCACCGTCAGCTCACGAAAACTGATGGATTCTTTTGACACCAGAGACTGAAGTGTTTCAACTGACTTCCTGCGAAGAGTGGGCAGCGTGATGGAGTCCACAGGCTGATCCTGCAGGACGGCGACGCTATGCTTCCGGCAAAGAGCTGTCACAGCCCTGTGCTTTGCTGTCAGGGGCAACTGCTGAAAAGCTTCGGATTTTTCCGTCACTTCGTCATCGAACGAACTGATGGTGCGTTTCAGCTCAGCTCGGTCAACGCGCAGTTGCTGGGATTCTGCCTCCAGCTCCTGAATGACACCCGGTCCGACGAAGTTCGACACGGCACGGTCGAACTCCGTCTCGGTCTTATTGAACTCCGGCATGGCATACAACGTAATGTATAAAAAACCGATGAGCAGGATAGCGTTGGCCGGTATAAATGCCGCCACCCATTTTTCGCGCCGACTGCCGGACGTCACTTGTAGTGCCATCAATCTTCCCCCCCCTGGTCAACGGCTGAGTTTGGCAGATTCAGTGAAGACGCGACAGCGGCCTCACCCTGCGAACTCGCCTCAGATACCCTGGGCAACTGATCAACCAGTTCAATCTTGAAAGTCCAGGGACCGCCTGCTGCGATCCGGTTGGAGCCCGTGACAGAGGCGGGACGGACTGACCAGCCCACCGCAGCTAAGGTCGGCTCCAATTGCTGTACTAATTGTGTGACGGCAAAACTGCGTATTGCGCGACCGGACAGCGTCATTCCGCTGGACTTTGGCACGATTTCGTCGACCACCACGTGGGAATCCATCTGATCAGCAAGCGATCCCAGTAGTACGGCAAAGCGATCACCTTGATCCATCAACAAACGCAGGTTGTCCCCTTTGGCTGTGGTCTCCTCAGCTTCTGCACGAAGTTCTTCAAGCTCCTCCTTCAGTTCCTGAACCACCTTGTTCAAACGGTCCCTCTCGGCACGGGATTCAGCCAACCGATCGATTTGAACCTGCATTTCTGAGGTACGAGAATCCATCGTCCACGCCAATCCCCCGCAAACCAAAGCGGTCACCAGTGCAACAGCTACACCGATACGAAACCGCGTTTTATCCGAGGTTGGAATTTGCGGCGCAGGAACATGAGGAAATCCAGTGGGGGTGGCAGCCCGCGTGACCAGCCCCTGGACCCAGCGTTCAAGGACAAGCTCATCACTGAGCGATTCCAGCGAGCCCGTGTACAGGGGCGGCCGGTCTGCCGGCGTCGACTGCCAGCCAAGGTCGGGTAACTCTCCACCGAACAAAGTTCTTAACGCCTCATACCAGCGGTCGCTTGTCGATGATCGCTGGGTCACGTAGGCCCGTGGAAATCCCCCCGATTCAGCGGGTGCTGCAAACGCTCCGGCAAGCTCCGGCGTGAATTCGACCCACGGAACACCGGAGCGATCCGGGGAACTCATGCCGATTGGATTCGCGAGCAGTTCCAGTTTCCCGCCACGCACACGAACCGCCTGTGCGACGCCGGAGAGGACTTCACTGGGAACAGCCGCGCCCCAGAATCGACGAGTATCCGGCGGAACGGGCGATAATTCCACGAATCCCAGACGACTGTTGAGCGGATCGAGATCGGAAAGAGACTCCGTTTCAAACCGCAACATCTGCTCGAGTTCAGCGCCTTCCAGCCCGTAAATCGAACGTTCATCCAGGTCGATGACGCCGGTCCAGAAGTCGTCGGCAATCACGAATGTCTTTTGCGCCGGTTTCTTTCCGGTTAGCCCGCATGCCAGTTCGACGGCAATCGGTAATGTCGTTCCGATTGGCCGCGTTTCCCTGCTCAGCCGGACAACCTGATCACCGCGCACATCGGCACGCATCACTTGACCAGCCGTGATGATCAGAAAGGTCGAATTGTGTCCGCCAAAGGAAAACAAAGGTCACTCTTTCATTATCTGTATTGGTCTGTTACGTCCGAACTCTCGGTTTGTGTGCCACTGGCGGTGCCAGAGTGGCTTCTGTTGGGTGTTGAGTTCGCAATGCTCTTGTGGAGCCAGTGGCTCCGGCAATATTAGGTTCTGTTCAATTGTCCAAAATTATCGGTCAGTTGTTGATCGTTAGTTCCAGTGGTGGATTCCTGGAATACAGCTGAAACGTCATCGGAAGACTAACCTTGGCCGGGTCAGTCCCATTTTCGTCTCCAAAGTCGTTCGTCGAGTCCGGGCCATCGTCATAGTAAGCCCTGATCACTCGTGTTCCGACTGGAAATTCGAAGTCTCCACCGGAACCATCGTCAAAAACGAAATCGAAAACATGGTGCGTTGAATGAATCGTGGCATTCACTGACAGCGTAGCACGCTGTACGGAAAACTGCCCAGCCATTGTCGGGTTTGGGTAGTACAGCTGCACAATCGTCTTTCCCAGTGCCGTCGTTGCGATCCCTTCGATGTCCTTGTCGACATAAACTTTTCCGGCGACGCTGCCGCTCAGTTGCGATTCCTTCAGCCCTAACTGATTCTCGAAATCCAGCACCGAGTTCTGAATGATTGCCGGGAGGTCGGAGTCATAATCCATACCATCCGCGGCGTTATCGCGTCCCAAACTCCGTACACCGAATATAGAAACACCTGCTACGGTCACGTCGAGTTCTTCGTCCTTGTTGGAGTCCCCATCTGCATCGTTCACATCCAGTGTTCGCAGATGCGAATAACCGCCTGCATCGGAAACGAGATTCGTTCCCCAGCCATCGGTCAGAGACGCGGCTCCAACAGGCATATTCAGGTACGGGCCCTGCCATCCCATTCCAAGCGTAACCGTCGAGTCACCGTAAACATCCTGCCCATCAGCGCTCTTAGGATTCACCACATTAACGGTGGCAGCCTGGACATTCCTGAAAGTTGCCAGATTGGTCGTGGTCGGCGAATTGTCCCATAGTTCTCGAGCCGACAATGTCGAGAGTGATTCCGGGTAGGCCACCGGAAGACGCCCCATATCCGGATAAAATCCGGACAACAGAACCTGCCCAGCACCGGTGTTACGCTCACTGAGAATTGCGTCTCGTACCGACTCAACGGACTGCTGTGTTGTTTCGAACCGTGTCTGGTCAACCTGAACGTCCACCATGTTCAGCGCTGCGGTCGCCAGGACGGCAAGGATCACCAACACCAGTACCAGTTCGATCAGCGTGAAGCCGCGAAATCGAGGTCGCTGAATCGGATTGGTTCGATTCCTCATGGCTCGATCCCCAGATAAACCACCACATCGTCGGTCAAATCATTCTGATATGCCGTCGCATAGTCCTCAGATGTCAGGTTCTCATCGAAAGCCCAATCAATGGTGCCATTTGGCCCGGCTGACACGAGCCGCGCTGCCCGTGCTTCGTTCGCCGTAATCACATTGTCGATATTGAAGTCAATTTGCAGCACAATCGGATTACCCCAGGCGTCGATGAATCCAGAATCTCCTGCGTCTCCATACGTCGCCGTGAAATTGTCGTCACTCCACCTGATGTCTGGCGTGCGATGAATTGTTGTGATATCGGGATAGGTTCCGGTCGGCTGCGTCGCATACGGACCACGCCAGCCAATCTTCGTCACAGGGTGAAACCGCGGCGTTTCCGCCCGCGCGGGCTCCAATGAGAGCAGTTCTGTGCGCGTTAAGAAAACTTGGTGGAGCGTTCGCGGCAAACGATATGGGACATGTCCCATATCTGCCCAGAGGCCGGTTCTGGTCCCCGAGCTCAAGAAGATGTCGCGTATAGCCAGCATGGTGGTCTCAGTGACAATTCTTCGCTGGCTCTTGCTGCCTGTCGGCGTTGAGATCTGACTCAACCCGCCGATCATTGGCGCAACCAAGCCCGCAAGGATCGCAAGAATTATCACGACAAGTACGAGTTCTATCAGCGTGAAGCCGCGGCGATTTGTTTGTTCCAGGTTCCGCATTTCACCTGTCCAACGTACAAGAAACAAACGGCTACCCTACAGGCGTAGCGGGGGCTCGATATGCCGTCAAACTGAAAACGTGATGCACGGGGCCATGAAAGACGGCTGGTGCCATTATACCCGACACATTCCATACCTGATGGCGTCAAACTGAAAACGTGATGCCCGGGGCCATGAAAGACGGCTGGTTCCATTATACCCGACACATTCCGCACCTCACGACACTTCGGGGTAAGAATAAGAAAACGAGGGGGCAGGCATCCCACCCCCTCGTATAAACCTCAAGCAATCATCACTGAGCCATTATTCTGGAGTAGTACTCTGCCAAAATTCAGCCAGTGCATGAGCCGTTTCATCATTACTCAGGGTTGGTGCTCTGCCAGAACTCAGAAAGTGCGTTGTTTGCACTACGGCCTTTGGCATTGATCACTCCCCGCAACTGTGCTCGCTGCCCCGAACGTGGATCGTAGACAGCGAAGACAGCTACAAATCGGTTGTACTGGGCCGAGGCGTTGACACGAGGATCCATTGGTGCGGATTGCATGGTCTTGCCTACCAGGTCGCAGTTCGGACCAATTCCCATTGCAATGTGCTTGACCGCGGTTTCTGCGGGCCACTCAGCTGGGTCGACTCCGTACCACTCTGTGAACAGAGCTGCTCCACCGCTGGTCGATCGGTCGATTGTCGCATAGACGTTAGGACCGCCAGAACTCAGTACGCGTTCGACGAGGCCGCTGTTTCCTGGATTGCCCTGCAGCCAAGAACCGTCATCTGTATGGTCATAGACGTGGTCGATCGCTTTGATGCTTTGAGTGAAATCTCCGCTGAGCGACTCGAGTTGGATAACACTACCTATCCCGTCGTGACCAAAAGATGTTGCGCTAGCGATTGTGGCGGTCGGATCAACACCACCAGCTCCACCGCTGGCATCCAACAACAGTGAATCCAGGTGTGATGGGTACGCGTTGTTGCCATAAGTCGTGCGAAAGAACTCAAGGTTCGAAGCGACTGCGGCCTGGATGTTTGCTTGAGCACCGTAGTTGGCGCTTCGGCGAAGCCAGCCCACGACGGGTACTGCAAGGCCTGCAACAATCGCGAGAATCATGATCACCATGACCAGCTCGATGAGGGTGAACCCGCTACGTCGCGAGTTCATTTTTTTGCTGTAAAACTTCTTCACGTTTTTCTCTCCTGAAAGAATTTGGAATGCGGGAGTTCCCAACGAACTCTCGCAGGATGAACCAGCAGCCCAATCGTGGGAACTCGCACCCAGTCATGCGGCGGTGACGTCCATCATCCATGTTTCGCGGTTGCTTCGTGCAGCTCGACACCGTCCTGACCGCTCAACGAGCAATCTGGTGGGCTAGGAAAAATGCGGGGTGGCTTATAGGATATTTACGTTATTTGGCTAAAGCCGCATCTTGCCAAATCGTTGAGACTAAGTCTCAATCTCGATCGGCATAGTAGTCACAGCAGGACTCGTTGCAACATGATTCAGTGGGATTTACTGAGATTTCCTCAGACTCATTGCCGCGACCACAGGATCATGACTTAATACTTGATTAAGACAGAGGCACCTTGGCAGAATCGCCTCGTTTCCCACTACGGAGGTGACTCAGAAGGATTGATCCCTTGCTTACGCATTGAGTCGCCCTAGCAAACTCCAACTTAATCCGATTGGGCCATGAACAGATACACGCTTTATCTGCCAGCCAAATCGAAGACCAGAACCCATTCAATTGAGTTAACAAACAACGGAACTGCCCAATGAATATCGAAAGAATTGCCATCCCGATTGTTGCTGGCTGCCTGCTTTCCACCGCCGTTTCATATGCTCAGGACACAACTGCAGAGGCAACCGCTCCCGTCGATCCGACAGCTCAATCCGATCAGTTTCGCGAAATTGCTGATCTGCTGAGAGAGGCAGACCGTGTCAAGAAAGTCCTGAGCGACAACGAAAAACTGCAGAAGCGGGTCACTGACCTGATCACCCAGAATCAGCAACTGACAGAAGCGGTAGAGTCAGCTCAGGCGGATAACGCCAAGCTGGCCAAGGCGGTTGAGAATGTTCTCTCCCAGAACAAAAAGCTGGAAACGAGTCTCGAAGATGTTTCTGAAGTCGAGATTCAGGGGCTTCTGTTGAGTGAGGAAAAGGGCGCATCGACCGCTATTCTGAAGATTGCCGGGGGCATTCAGGTAGTCAGTGAAGGGGATGAACTCGTGACTGCGATGGGTGCCAATCGCAGGGTCGGCCAGGTCGTTCTGGTCAAAGAAATTGGAAAGAAAGGCGTGCAGCTTGAAATGGTCAAGTCCCGGAAGACCGTGCTTATTCGGTAAGCGAATGCTGCCGCTTCGCGTTATCCCTGGGCCGAACGAATTTTCTGAAAACGCAGCGGCACCGAGTCTTTATCGGACGAATCAGTCCCTCACAGACGTTTTGGGTTACCGGCATTGCAGCGCAGGTTTCAACGCCTAACGAGAGACAACGTTGGCCAGCGTGCTATAGGCGACGGCCAACAGAAGCACCGGCAGCATGTCAACAACAATCACCCCACTGAACGCGATCAGGGCCACCACAGCGGCCGGCAACCTTTTGACGGGCAGGGGTTCAAATCGCTTGTTCACGGCGAACCTCAATCCTTGATACCGTGTTGTGTCGCTCCACCGCTTCGCGGCTGTTTCTCAGCTGTCTGGTTGATCTTATCGGGATGTCTCGCGATCGGTTGATGCCAGCTTGTACCAATTGTGCGGATTCTGCGCACATGAGATCGGGTTTCAACGCGGCAGCACCATTGTATTGAGACGGCGTCGCGACTGGAAAAATCACATTGCGGCTTGAATTTCTTATCTCTCGCCAGGCAGAAGGCTCGGCGCAGACAAGCCTGTCGGCACAAGCGATTTGACCCGTGTGACGCATACTTTCGGGATAACCGGTCAAGTTTCACACATCTTCTGGACGATTTAATTGGCAACGCAAGCCACCGTGGAGGGCGAGGGCTTTCCGTACTAAGACGCCCTTGGCAGCCAGCGCATACATGACTTTCCGATGCAGTGTTCCACTGCTCGACTTCAATGCACTGTGCTCGCAAAAGTAATTGCGCGTTTTTACAGGAGTACCAAAGGCGATGCTCCACCTGTCGAAATTCACGGCAGTTCTAATGGCATCGTTCGCTGCCGGCTGTTCCGCGGTTGGCACCCACCAGGAAATGGCTAAATCCAGTTCCGCCGAAGCAATTCTAGCGAATACCCGGTCCATCGACGCCCGCAACACTGCGAATCCCGTGCGCGTTGCCAGATCCGATCCGGCTTCCACCGCGGATGGCTCGTCGATGCCTACCACGGCGTCCCAGCGGGGGACTCGATCTGAGACTCCGGCCAGACCGAGGCGTCGCCCGAAATCTGTGCAGCCCCACACAAACGTGGCAGAGCAGGCTGCTCGTCTCCCGGATGAGCTTTCAGAATCTCGTGGACAAAGTCCGGGAACGGACAGCGTTAGAACGATGAATGTGCCAGGAAATTCTCGCGGCGGCGGCAGTCGCAAGCCGGGACAGGTAAGAACGTCGCCCCCCCCCACAGTGCGGATCAGAGTTTCCGATGGTAAGATTGACCACATTCTGTTGCCGTCCGCAGATCACAAACCCGCTAACTATGCGACTGACTCATCGGCGATCACCTCGCCACGCCGGACTGTAATCTCAAAATCTGAATCGGAAATTCGACTGGTCAGTCACGAATCCGAAGCAGAACCGGGCAACACTCAACCTGTTTCGGAAGCGATTCAGGCCATTTTTTCCGGAAGTTCGGTGGCTGGGAATACGCCACAGCCTCAACACTGTGGTGAAACCACCGGGCAGGCAGTTACGGAACCAGCTGCGCCGGTCTCAGCTGAGGTACAACCAACGTTTGCACCGTCACTGCCTCAGCAACTGGCGACGAGTGTCGACAAGCCTGTTCTGAATTCGCCCCCCAATTCCGACTCAATCGTGACGTTTCGTGGAGCGATCAAGTCATTTGGAGGAGGCTTTGCCGCTCAACTTCATATTGAAGGGCCGGGAACTTTCACCGTACATGCCGGTGATGAGGTTCCGCTGTCGCTCGACGGCAGCCAGCTAACTTTCACAGTTGAAGAAATCACGAACGACTCAGTACGTCTTAAGTCTTCTGAAGCCGTACTAATTATAAAATAGAACACATTCCCCATGATCATTCGAATCTCAATTCGTAACGTGCTTGCCGCCAGCCTGGCATCATTCAGCCTCCTGTCGACGCTCGTGCATGCTCAGCCGGAACCCGGTGCTGCTCCCCCCTTATCGAATGGCTCCCCGATGAGTCAGAACGAAGATAAGGCGAACGGTAGAAAAGCCGTGCGGCAAACGAAAGAGCCGGCCGTTCCTGGCGAAGAGCACATCATCGAGCGGTTTGAGCTGAAGAACGGATCAAGGGTCAGTGACGCAGTCAGACTGATTGCCGAGGCATCTGGCTTGAACGTCGTTGCGACAACCGAAGCTGGCGAGACTAATGTCACCCTGTTTCTTAAGGATGTGACTGCTCGACAAGCCGTCGAGATTCTGGCTCAGGTAACAGGGCTCTGGTTCCGAACTGACCCGGAAACACGGACCCTTCGAATTCTGACGATCGACGAATACCAGGACGATCTGGTCGTCTATCGAAAAGACGTCACGCGCATCTTCCAGTTGCAACATCCCAATGCCGTCAGTGCAGCACTTGCCGTACGCAATCTCTATCCCGGTCGAGTGATGATGTCAATTACGCCAATCAATGATGATTTCATTCTGTCTGCAGTAGGCTCGCAGTCGCTTCAGGGGCTCCGTTTTGGAGCAGGAGGACTCGGCGGTGGTGGTGGATTCGGCGGTGGTGGATTCGGCGGTGGTGGATTCGGCGGTGGTGGATTCGGCGGTGGTGGATTCGGCGGTGGCCTCGGGGGTGGTGGCCTCAACCAGTTCAACCTGAACCGTCAGCTTCAGGAGGACCTTGCGGATAACCCGCTCACCGCTTCGCAGCTTCGTCAGCTGGATGCGCTGCGTCTTGCTGCCGGCGACGAACCGGGACGCGTCTCGACGGGAACTCTTGGGGAACTGACCAGTGACGAACCCCCCATTTTTGTCAGTTATGTGCAGCAGCATAACCTGCTGATTGTCCGGACCAGTGACGAAACTGCGGTCGAAGAAATCGCCAAACTGATCGACGAAATCGACCGACCAACTCCGCAGGTGCTTCTGGAGATGAAGATTCTGGAAGTCACGCTGGACGACAACTTCCGGTCAATCTTCGACTTCGATTACACGGATAGCGGCGGGACTCCCAACGCAGGGTTTGGAGCAAACGCCACGCTGACAGGAGCAAATTCCATCCAGAATGTGCTCGGCGTCGGCAATTTTCCTCTTGAAGGTGGCCAGCTTCTCTACCAGTTTCTTGATAACAATATTCGCGCCAGAATTCAGTTCCTCGCCGAGGACAACCGGATCAACGTCGTCGGCACCCCCATGATCATGGCATCTAACAATCGGATTGCCAGAATCTTTGTCGGTGAAGAACGTGTCCTGACAACAGATATCAATGTCATCACCAACCAGAATCAGACTAACACGCTGCAGGCTTTCGACCCAGTAACAGAAGTGCGCGACATCGGAAACACGCTGATCATTCAGCCGAAGATCAACGCCGATCGAACAGTGACGCTGACAATCATCCAGGAGTCGTCAACGCCAATCGAAGATGGGGCCACGATTCCGGTTTCCGGAACGAACGGGACTGACGAAGTTCCCGTCGACACTGTGAACACGGCGACGTTGCAGGCAACCGTCGTGGCCAAGGACAAACTGACGACGGCCGTTGGGGGACTGATTCGAACGACAGTCGCAAGTCGAGTTCAAAAAGTGCCCTGGCTGGGCGATCTGAAGTACGTCGGGCGGGCATTCCGACGGGAGACCCGCCAACGGCTCAAGACGGAACTCGTGCTGCTCATCACGCCACGGATTCTTGAAACCGGTATGGAGGCTGAGGCAACCACAAGCGAACGACTGGCAGTCCTGTCGAATCACCCGTATGTTCAGGAAGGCGATTCGTCACTTGAAAAATATCTCTACGATCCAGAGTGGTATCATCATGAACCCTGGAATCCGGCGACGCCGCCCTTTTTGATGTCGAATACCTTGTTCGAAGGTGCTATGAGGCCCGCTTTGCAGGAAAGCTGGAGCGAAACGGTGCCCAACTACGTTGAACCAAACACATCCCCGGCCACCGAGCCTGCTGTGCCACCGGTTCCTGCCTCTGATCAGTGATTGTTGGAAAGCCATCGTCCGCACAGGTCAGGTTTCAACATACCTGCTTCACCCATCCTGAGTTCGGAGTGGTGGTGATTCCTGCAATGTGAACACGCCGAGACCTCAGATGCATCACGGCCTGCACATAAAATGTCACCAGAGCGTTGCGTGTACGCGCTGACACCGTCGTGAAGTCTGTCGAAAAGAACCAACCCCATGGAGCCTTCAGAAACGTCGGTGATCAGGGGCTGGCTCAATTGCGTGTGCTTTCAGTACAGACGGATCTGATCCATCAGCATGGAGGCACGCCGGTCATCTTTCCGTCTTACGGACTCACTCAGCAGTCCGACGAGGACATCGTGGACGCCTACCGACAGATTGCAGCCGGCTGCGATCACTTCATCGGGTTCGAACTCAGCAAAGCATTTGCTCCATTCGGAAAAATCTATTCCCTCAATGTCTACCGGGAACTCCTGCAGATTTCACAATGTGAGGGTGCAAAGCATTCGTCCCTGCAAAGAATTCCCGAATGGGAACGTCTCCAGCTTCGCGACGAAGTCCGTCCCGATTTTAAGGTGTTTACCGGTAACGATCTCGCCATCGATATGGTGAAGTACGGCAGCGATTACCTGCTGGGACTCAGCAGTTTTGCACCTGATCTGTTCGCTCTCCGCGATTCCTGGTGGCAGTCCGGTGACGGTCGGTTCTATGAACTGAACGATGCCCTCCAGTACCTGAGCGAATTCACATTTCGGTCCCCGGTGCCTGCCTACCGACACTCCTGTGCTCAGTTTCTCAGGCTTCGCGGTCAGATCACCGACTGTGAACCACCAAAGGGAGCCCCATGCCGGCCGGCCGGCGATCTGGAGACTCTGCAAAAGCTGCTGACCCGGCTGAAGGATGTCAGCAGCCGCTGAATTCAAACTCTGTATACAATCAGCGTGCAAACTTTGACATAATCAAAGGATGACCCGACACCTCTTTACCTTTGGTTTGTTCACCGT
>JAKVAZ010000025.1 GCA_022447225.1 Fuerstiella sp.
ACAAATGCAGTTACGGTCACTGATCAGGAGATTCAGGGGGCAATGAAGTGGCTGTACGAAAATCACGGCCTGCGAACTGAGCCATCGGGGGTCACCACCGTTGCAGCGTTGTTACAGGGGCGTGTGAAACTGACAGGCAGCGGCGATGTGGTGGCTGTTATCAGCGGTCGTAATGTGGACGAGTCCCGATTCCGTGAGTGGATTTCCGTGTAGGTGCGTCCAGTCCGGTTACTGTATGCCATTCCGGGGATGGCTGCCAAATCGAAAATGGAACAACGGTAGTTACGAAGCGGACAATGAGATTGCGCCGAACATACCAGTCGGAATCCGGCCCTGCTGAATTGAGTGGTCTGAGGGTGCGATCAAATGATCGCAGGAATATCATCATGAGAATTTCATCTTTTGCACTTCTTTTGTTTTCACCTGCTTTGATGTGTGCAGATGACGCAATCGAGGTCGGGAGCCGCCGCGAATTATTCATTGACAAATACATGATTCAATCGCTCGATGGCGTCACACGAAAGTTACATCATCCGGTCCCTCACGACATTGCGATTGTTAATGATGCGCCCTGGGAAGGCTGTGTCAGTGGTTACCACAGTATCGTAAGAGATCGTGATTTGTATCGGATGTATTATCGTGGTGCGGCAATCAGTGTGGCCGGGGGCATTTTACGGAAGGGATCGCAGGTCTCCTGCTGTGCAGAAAGCCGCGACGGCATCCACTGGGAAAAACCAATACTCGGACTCTATGAATACAATGGTTCCAGGGAGAATAACATCATCTGGACCGGGGGCGGGACGCATAATTTTTCACCGTTTCTGGACTCACATCCGAATTGTCCGTCCAGTTCACGATTTAAGGCGATCGCCGGAACATTACCACGCGGCTTGTTTGTATTTCATTCGCCCGACGGAATCCGCTGGTCATTGATGAACAGTGAACCCGTGATTACCGAAGGCGCCTTTGATTCGCAAAACGTAGCCTTTTGGGACTCGACTGCAGGAAAATACCGAGTCTATTACCGAGTATTGACTGAAGATGCTGCCACGGAAACTGACGGCAAGCCGCTTCGCGTTCGTGCGATTCGCACTGCGTCTTCATTCGATCTTCTCACCTGGAGTGATGAAGCGGATTTGACATATGAAGACTCACCTGTTGAACAACTCTATACGAATCAGATTGCGCCCTACCCCCGGGCACCGCATGTTCTGATTGGGTTTCCGATGCGCTATGTGGAACGCAGCTGGTCGCCATCGCTGCGAGCTCTGCCGGACACGAAGCGCAGAGAACAACGATCTGCCGTGCACATGCGACTTGGTACGGCGATTACGGAAACACTGTTGATGTCAAGTCGTGATGGAGTTCACTTTGATCGCTGGAATGAAGCGTTTCTGCCACCGGGTCCCGAGCGAACCGGTACGTGGAATTACGGAAACAATTCTGTTGCCTGGCAGATCGTGGAAACGGAATCTGCATTACCCGAGGCCCCGAATGAGCTTGCTTTTTACGCCGCTGAAGGAGGATGGATGGGTGACAGTAATGCCGTGCGACGATACACCATGCGATTAGATGGTTTCGTATCCATCCATGCGGGATGGAAAGGTGGCGAAATGACGACTCGACCGCTGCAGTTTAGCGGCAATCAACTGAGCATCAATTTTGCCACGTCGGCGGCGGGAAGTATCCGTGTTGAAATTCAGAATGCTGATGGCGGGGCAATCGATGGCTTCGGTCTGAACGACTGTTCAGATATCTTCGGCGACACGGTTGACCGAACGGTTTACTGGAACGGCAGCTCTGAAGTCAGCGAGCTGGCTGGTCGGAGTGTGGTTCTGCGATTTGTGCTGAAAGACGCTGATCTTTACTCCTTCAGGTTTGGCTCCCAGTGATTGCACCAGAGCGTCTGATCGAACGGGCAGGACGAGTTGCCGGATCCACAGATTCGTTTGAGTTTATGAAGCCATCTGTCGCGGATCAGGCGTCTGCGTTGCTGCGCCACATGTTTTTACAGATGGCGGGGGTTCGGCAGTTTTCGATTCCCGCAGTGAAGATTACAGCATTACCATTTCGAACACTTTGGAGGAAACCTGGAATGAAAAACAAATTCGTCGGTATTTTATTTTCGGTCATTTCCTGCCTGCTGATATCGATGGTCAGCGATGTTTGCGCGGCCGATGATTCGTCCGTGAAGATCCTGTTGATCGGGAAAGAGCCGGACCATCGATTCGGCACTCACATGTACATGCACACTCAGAAGATGCTGGCCAGGTGTCTGCGGAAAACGGACGGGATCACAACGGTCGTTTCAGAAGGCTGGCCCCTGGATCCTGAGGTTCTGAAAGACGTCAAAACAATCGTGTTGTATTCAAGTCCCGGAGCAGAATTCCTGCTGGATGGTCCAGGCAGCGGGGCACTGCATCAAATGATGACGAACGGTGTTGGTCTGGTAACAATTCACTGGGCGTCAACTGTGTATGAAAAAAATCTTGACCGTCTCGGTGAGCGATGGATGGATTATCTGGGTGCCAGCTGGGTCTCGAATTATGGACTCAGTACCGATACATCGATTCTGACGCAGCTTATGCCGGAGCATCCCGTCTGCCGCGGATGGAAAGAATATGAACTCAATGATGAATTTTATCTTAAGCCGGTCATCAGAGCAGCAACGCCCCTGTTAAGGGTCACCACGAAGGGAGAGGACGTGATTGTCGGCTGGGTCTGTGAACGTCCCGGCAGCGGTCGATCCTATGGAACAACCCTGGGACATTTCTACCGCAATTTTCGGATCGAAGCATTCCGTCGTACAATCGTGAATGCCATTCTTTGGACAGCTCACGTTGAAGTTCCCGCGGGCGGTGCTCCCGTGGAGCTCAACGAAGCGGAACTGCAACTGCCTCCCCGGCCGCAGAACTGACCCGTACAGGCCCGGAACGACGTGAGCTCCTGCTTGTCAGGTCGCATCCGGAGGCACTAGAGTCAAGACCACCACTGCGTTGGATCATTTTCAATTCTGGACATCAACATGACGGACACACTGATTAAATATCCGGATATTCCGACAACTCTTGCAGGTCGCTTCAACTGGAGAATGTTGAAGTACTTTGGTGCAGGAGCAATTTTGGCATCTGTCACTATTGGAAGTGGCGAAACGTTGATGGCGTCACGAGGCGGATCCATTTTTGGCTACTCTGTGTTGTGGGCGGTTTTGCTGGCATCAGCAGCAAAGGCCGTACAGGTGTATACAGCGGCACGTCACATCACTTTGACGGGGCGGCATCCTCTCGAAGACTGGGCTCGGATGACGCTCTGGATTCCGTTGCTGCTGCTGGGCATGAGTCTGTGGTGTTTTCCTTTTCTGCTGTCGTTTCTATCGCTGGTACTGGGTGAGATCATCAATGAGATGTTTCACGTTGCGACACCCAATGATCCGGATTTTCGGCTCTGGACGCGCATTTGGGCGACAGGAGCGACTGTACTGGCAATCGCGCTGACGCTGATCCAGGGATACAGTCTGATGGAGAAAGTTCAAACAGCGGTCATTGGATTGCTGCTGCTCAGTATCGGGGCCGCATGTCTGGCGTCGAATCCGGACCTGCTGGCCGTGATTCAGGGGCTCTTTGTACCCGTGTCTCCCCAATATCAACCTTGGCTGATTGAGAAATATCCTGAAGCATTTCGCGACCGGACTCCATGGGTGGAAATCACCACGATCCTTGGATTTGTCGGCGGTGGCACATACGACTATCTGGGATATGTCAGCTGCCTTCGTGAAAAATCCTGGGGCGCAATTCGAACTGGTTCCGATTCCTCAGTGCGTCTGATAGCCGATGACACGGACAATCTGCGGCGCGGAAGGAAGTGGCTTGTTCCTCCATGCATTGACGTGACCACCAGTTTTGTCTGTGTCTTTGTATTCAGCATCTGTTTTGTAGTGCTTGGGGCTTCGGTTCTGCATCCACAAGAAATCGTACCGGCAAAAAATGGTGAGTTGTTGACTCATCAGGCCCAATTCCTGACACAATTGCACCCTGCCTTCCTGTATCTGTACCGAATTGGCGTCTTCATGGCCTTTTGGGGGACGATCTATGGAGCATATGAAATCTATTGGCGAACTGTGTATGAATGTTTGCGCCCTGTGAGCGAAAAAATCCGCCGAATGTCGTCCGGTACCGTACGGCTCTGCGTACTCCTGTATTGTGGAGTTGGAGCGATTGCGCTGAGTTGGCTCACAGAAAATCCGATCGGGCTGATCACGATCCCGTCATTGATCGGCGGAGTACTGTCGTGTGGTCTTTGGTGTTTTGGGATGATGTGGCTGGATCGGAAATCACTGCCGACAGCATTGAGGATGAAGCCGGTGCTCAGGATTGCCACTTTTGTTTCCGGTGCGCTGTTGACGAGTATCGGTGTCAAAGCCTTCTACGATTATGTCGCATCACCGTTGGGATAGCTCGTAGTTAACAGTCCGTTGCGCGACGGATGCGATCGTATTGCGTCGGCACTGGGTTGTGTTTGTCAGGGTACATACAACAGTTCCCAAAGGGATCGATGTGCCAGAAGCACAGGAATCCGGTGGAAAGCGTGGTTTGCCTGATCCTCCGCATTGGTTCGGGCTGCATCTCTTCCAGGCGTGATCAGGAGTGGACGCACGTCGTGATTCAGGTTGCGGAATGATCTATATCAACCCTGTATCTGGCCGCAATCAGCGTGCATTCCAGGGTAATTGATATCCTGCCACCGCCAGTCGAATCCGATAGAGGCTTCTGCCTGCCGTGACGTACAGCAGATTCGCGTCGTCACCACGGCCAAAGCCGACGTTGGTTGGAACTTCAGTTTTGATGTATGCCAGTTCTTTTCCGTCTGGTGAGTACACAGTAATTCCCGGTCGGTTCAACGCTCGAACTGCCACATAAAGATTTCCGTGTTCGTCGCAAACCAATCCGTCAGGGCCGTCTTCCGGGTAGTAGTCCACCAGAGTTTTGCGATATGTCGCGGTTCCATCTTCGTGAAGATCATAGGCCATCAGTGCCATATTGCCCTTTCGAAGTGGTGTGGCAACAGCAACCGGTCCTTCCGCATCACTGGCTTTGCCAAGTCGTTCAAAGCCCGTTGCACCATTGGCGTTGCTGACCACGTACAGACTTTTTTGATCGGGCGACACGCAGACACCGTTGGGTTTGCCTGCATCAGTGATAATGCGGTGAATCGAGCCATCGGTGTCGATGCGATAAACCCCCATCACCGGCTGATCGATTGTTTCGTGCCCGAGATATCTGGGATCACTAAAGTACATTCGGCCTTTCTCATCGACCGTAACGTCGTTTGGTGAGTTCAGTTTTCGGCCTTCATACATCGCCGCGATGATATAACTCATACCCGTTTTCATGTCCGTGCGAATCACACGTCGGCCACCGTAGTCAGCCCCTTCGCAGACAAGCATGTCACCGTTCGCATCGAATTTGATTCCGTTGGACATACCGCTCGGTGAACGAAAAATGGATGTCTTCTGGGTTTTTGGATTAAATTTCCAGATATGCCCGGCGTGGATTTCACCCGTTTCGGTTACAGCCTGATGTGAAAACGTAATATCGCTGAAGTAGACCATTCCGTCCGGAGCCACGCAGACTCCTTCGGTCAGCATGATTCCTTCGAAGAGTTTTTCCAGTTTGGCATTTGACGGTACGATCTGATCCTGAGCCACGCTCAAGGATGAAAATGTCACCAAAACGGACAACACGAAGTATCGAAAAGATGGCATGAATAATTCCCTGAGCGTTGCAGGAGGATTCGAAACTGTCTGGTACTGGTGTATTCGAGTATAGGGATGGTGCCGGTTAATCACCAACAATTGTCCGGTTAGATATTCCAACCCGACAATTGTTGGTGAATGCTGGCTGTTCCGAAGATGACGAAACCGATGATCCCACGTTGGCACGAACAGGAATCCACTGCGAGTCCCTCTGGACCGAACTATGGTTCCCGGACCACGCGGAAGCCAATCATACGGAAGGCCTGAACCGACGGCCAGGCGCCTGACCGACCATAACTTCGCGCATCCTGACCTTCGAAAAAGAAACACCCTCCTCGCAGCACGCGGAAGCTGCCGGTGGAGGGACCCTGTGGATTACGGACCGGGGAAGTTTGGTAGTAGTCGCGGCTGTACCAGTCAGAACACCATTCCATCAGATTGCCTGCCATGTCCATGGCGCCGTAGACCGAACTGCCGTTGTTCGTTTGGATTTTACCTCGCAAACTTCCGTCGTAATAACCGACCTGCTGTCCAGTATCGTAGATCTGAGAATCATCAATATTTGCATAGGAATGATCGATGGTGTTGCCCCAGGGGAATCTTCGTTGATCTGTTCCGCGCGCCGCCTTTTCCCATTCTGCTTCGGTCGGAAGACGATATCTCTTTCCGGTTCGGGTACACAGCCAGCTGCAATAAGCGCTGGCCGCGTCCCAGTTCATTCCCTGCACCGGATAGTGGTCAGAATTTGCGGTGCCTCCACCATGATTCCGTTCCTGGCTCCAGTACGGATTCTGATCTTTTGGAACTACCCGGTGACCAGGCCAGTATGCCGGGTTGTCATACCCTGGATCGTCACGGAACCGTCGCCACTGGGCATTGGTGACTTCATACTTTCCGACGTAGTACGCATCGAGGGAAACGGTATGGACTGGTCTTTCCCGTGATTCACCGTCACCAAAATTGTCACCCATTTTAAAGGATCCTTCGGGGACGTAGACGAGTTCCCCATACCCATCGTTGATCACCTGGGGACTGACATCCTGTGGCGACTGGTTTTGGGACCCCTTTTGTCTGGGCAGCGGGCCAAAGAATTCACTCATGGTGAGAAAATGTTTCAGTGAATCCATCCACGGACGGAACTCCGGGCTGGAAAATGCCGCACCGAATCCGTGGCGTCCTTTTTGCAGTATGTGGAGTTCAGCAACGCCGCCCGCGTGATTGATATCGGTGAACAACTCAGCGGATTTAGTGGCCGCGCCATCTGCGGCAGCAGACAACAGGTACGTAGGTGGAAATTCAGCGAGATTTTCCTGAGGAGTCGTGCTGCCGGTTCCGTAGATCATTCCCAGCGAATGAGGCCTGGAACTCAAGCGATCGACCGGGTCGGGGGCATTCGGATTTCCTGCATCCGATGCAGCCGCGACATAACGCGCCATCGAGGAACCCGCAGAGAACCCAATAAACATTAATCGTTTCGGATCAAGATCCCATTTGTCGGCTTGTGAACGCACGACACGAATCGCTCGATTTCCGTCGAGGGTTCTTGCCTCATGGTCGTATGTCGGAGACATACGGTAAGTCAGTACAAATGCCGTCGTGCCCCACTCATTGAAACGTTCAGCAATCTCGATTCCTTCTGAGCCGTACATCAGCATGATGTTTGAACCGCCGGGTGCGATGATGACTGATGAGCCATTCCGGTGCCCTTCGGACGCCGGGAATACGGTGAGCAGCGGGTTGTCCAGCGGTCCATCACTCTGCGCCAGTGGCACCTTCCCAGGTTCCCACAGCGGGATATTGTAATTTTCACTGGCGGATGCACATGTCGCAGCGAAAACAGCAATGAATGTAAGGATCGACTTTTGTCTTGTGGAGAAACATAAATGAGTCATAAGGGGACCGGTCTGACGTGTTTCGCGCCGAGTGATTCCATCGCAACAGCGCCGGGGACTATCGAGTAATTTGATCACTCTGCACTCTTTTCAGGATTGTGATTATGCGTTGCTGCTGTTTTGGGACGGAACCCACTCCGGCAGACGTTCCTGAAGCAAGTCGACAAATATTTGAAACTCTTTGTCGCTTGATCCTGTGTACGGCGGGAGCATTCGAAGTGGAAATTCAGCGTGATACATTTTTGAAAAAAGCTTGTCATAGGCCCCGTCGATGCGGCCACCAGGAATGGTTTCGAACAGTGTCTGGCTGACGATATTCAATTCCCGCTGGATGGATGTCAGTGTTGCGACATCGGACTTCTGTCCCGCTTCCAGCAACGAATAGAGTTTGGGAAAGTTCATTACGAATGATGCCAGTATACTGCACTCGCCAAACAGCGAGCCATAAACGTATCCGTCTTCCGACAGAAAGTGCTGCAGTTCCGGTGCATCCCTGACCAGACTGCGAATGTGCGAAAGAGAGTCGCCCGTGTTCTTCGTTGCGACAAGATTCGAATGACGTTCCGAAATGCGTCGGTATTCCGGACCAGAAACGATCCGTTTGGCACGCGGGAGGTTGTAATGCATGAATTCACAGTCCGGGAAACGTCCGCAGGTTTGATCGAAAAATTCGAATACCTCGGCCTCGTTCAATGCTCCCCAGCTGGGAAGTGAAATCTGAAATTGTCGTACGCCCGCATCGAGACAACGCTCGATACGCTCCACAATCGTTCCCAGTGACAGGTGAATCACACCCACCATTGGTTCGGCATCCGCCTTTTGCATTTCATCGACAAAGGCACTGACGATCTTGTCGAACTGCTGATCCGTCACTGCGTATCCTTCGCCAGCCGTACCAAACAGATACAAGTGACGAGTTCCTTCCAATGCGGTACGGACACCACGTCGAAAAATCGATTCAAGGAAACGTTCCTCTTCATCCCAGGGAATTTCACAGGTGCCCATAATACAGGTGGGGTAGCGTTTCATTTCTCTATTCATCCTGTGAGTGACCCTGACGCTGGAAACATCATGTTACTGTTCCGGGGCGCATGCTATCCGGAAGTAAATCCGAACAATTTTTCGGCAGTGCCGCCGAAGATCTTTGAGCGGTCATCAGTTGAAAGATGTGCCAACAGTTCGGATGCCTGCTCGCGGTAGTCTCGATAAGTTTCGCCGGTTGCCTCCGCATTGAAGCCGCCACCATACATCATCCGATCGGGACCGTAGGCATCGGTGAGTCTGCGAACGATCGGCTTCACATCACGATGAGGATATTGAGTCTGATCGGGCAGCGACGACACTTTCATCACCGTATTGGCGAACCGTGACCAGCGGATGACGACGTCGTGTTCTTTGATCGTTCCCTGCATGGGGCGTCCCAAATGGTCGATGACCACAGTGACTTTTGAAAACTCTTTGATCAGTGATTCAAACCCAGGAGCGTAACGTGGTTCAAAGTGAAGCTGAATCGCCAGTCCCAGATCAGCGGCGGTTTTCCACAGATTGCGGAGCTCCTTCGTTCCAAACGGGGGTAGTCGGCGAGGTGCATAGGCGTGAATTCGTGCCGCCACAATCTGATCAGGATTTCTCTGTACCAGCGGCCCCATGCCATCAACGGACCCTGGACGATCCGCGAAAAATAAACACGTTCCTTTCAGTTGACTGCCGCCGGCCTTCAAACAATGTTCCAGATAACGGTGATCATCCTGATATGGCTCGGGATGAACAACGACGGCAAAGTCGACACCAGCCCCGGTCATGCAGTTCAGCAAATGTTTCGGAGTCGCTGCCGAATCAGGCTGATACGGTGCATGATTGTGATAGGGGAATTCGGAATCCTTTCCGGCGAAACAATGGAGATGCGTGTCAATAACGACAGATTGCTTTTCCTGGGCTACTGCCGCTTTACCAACCGGCAATGCCGGCAACAACGGGATCGTGGCGGTGGCACTGTGCAGCAGCTGGCGACGGGTTAATTTTAACATGTTGACGTCTTTTGACTGTGTGTAATAAAGCGACGCAAAACAAGGAACTTCCAATCTGGAATTCCGACTGTCTGTTT
>JAKVAZ010000026.1 GCA_022447225.1 Fuerstiella sp.
CGCCGGTTTGAACAGGTGACTCGTATGAACCGCAATGGGTATTTTGATTCAATCCATGTGCTTTGCCTGCGTCCGCTGGTGGTTGGCAGTCCACGTCAGATTCGGCTGGCGACGTGTTTGTTTCCTTTGCTGCTGCTGATGGGTGCCGTGTTTTGGGTTATGGAACGTCTGTTTCCGCGGAACGACGGAACAACCGGATACTTCTTTGTTTTTCGGGCACCGGTAGAGTAATCCAGGTTGTTTTGGTGAGTGAGTCGTAAGTTAGTCATTATTCGGCATGAACGCGTCCTTTTACTGACGTCCAGCAACAGACAGAATGTCTATGTCCGACACGTGTAATTCTGATCGGGTCCCCTGGGATATCGTGGTCTGTCCTGCCTGTCGATCGGATCTGCAGACGGCGGACAAAACAGTCACCTGCCCGCAGTGCGGTACTGTCCATCCGGTTCCCTCCGCCGGCCCCGCTGATCTGCGTCTCCAAAGTGAAAAGACGGTCGTCGTGCAGCACCGTCTGGGGCGGTCACTTTTTGACGCCCATCCGCAACCTGATTTTTCACCGATATCTGTTAACCCGAATGCCACACCGGTGCTGGCCGATTCGGATCTTCCAATCCACCTCACAAAGGAACAGGCCAGCTATCTTCCACCCGCGGCCCACCCCGGGGCACTCTGTCTGGATCTGGGTTGTGGAAACGGTGAGTATCGTGCCCCCGTGGAAAAACTGGGGTACCGCTGGGTCGGTGTTGACTATGGTGATCCGGATGCTCCCGTGCATGCAGATGCTCATGCGCTTCCGTTTCCGGACAACACGTTCGATACCGTTATTTCCCTGGCGGTACTGGAACACGTGCAGTATCCCCACGTCGTTCTGCGTGAGGCATGGCGTGTCCTGAAACCAGGTGGACGAATGGTTGCCAGTGTGGCTTATCTGGTACCGTTTCACGGAGCCAGTTTCTTCAATATGACCCACTACGGAGCTTTCAGTGCCTTTCATGATGCCGGATTTGAGGTGCTGCGTGTGGCACCGGAAAAGGTCTATCTGGGAATCCGGGCGCTGTCGTTTGCCGGTTTGTTTCAGGGGGCGTCCCGCTGGCTGTGTTATGCCGCTGTCGCTCCACTGATTGTGGCTCACCGATTGTGGTGGCGATTCCGGCGTCGCAGCGCTCCTGCACAATACAGTATCGAGCAAATGTATCTGCTGACTTCCGGTGCGTTCACTATTGTTGCCAACAGACCTCGCGATACAGAAGGTCATGACTAATCGTGTGCGGGATCGTTGGCCAGTGTGAAGAGAGTGCTGCAGTCGATGCGGCCGCATTCGACAAGATGGTTGACACGCTTGCGATGCGCGGACCCGACGGTCGGGGAGTCGAACGGCTGGCCGGCGGGACCGTTGCCCTGGGGCATCGCAGACTGTCGATTATTGATCTGTCCGATGCGGGTCGACAGCCGATGTCGAATGAAGACCAGTCGGTGTGGCTGACCTTTAACGGTGAGATTTACAACTACCGGCAGCTGCGAGTCGAACTGCTCGAATACGGACATCGCTTTCAGTCTCAGTCCGATTCAGAAGTAATTGTCCACGGGTACGAACAGTGGGGAGATCGTGTTGTCGATCACCTCGAGGGGATTTTTGCTTTCGGGATCTGGGACGAAACCCGGCGGCGTCTGGTACTGGCCAGAGACCACATCGGCGTCAAACCACTGTACTACGCATCGTCAAACTCACGGTTTCTGTTTGCGTCACAGCCTCGGGCAATTTTGCAGTGTCCGGGGTTTCTGCGTTCTGTCGATCAGGCGGCGCTGCAGCACTACCTGGCTTATCGCTATGTGCCGTGGGATCAGTCAATTTTCGAAGGTATGCACAAGCTCCCCGCAGCCCATCTGTTGATTCGTGAACGAGGAGTCATTCATACGAAGCGATACTGGGAGCCCCGGTATCGCCCCGTCATTCTTGATGAAACGGAAGCTTTGGAAGCCGTGCAGGACAGCATTTGCGCAGCCGTTCAGGAACAACTTGTCAGCGATGTTCCCGTCGGTGTCTTTCTGAGTGGCGGTATTGATTCCAGCGGGATTGCGTCAATTGCAGCTGCCGAGAGCGGACAGAATCATGCGAGCTTCACAATGGGGTTTGACGAACCGGACTACGACGAGCGAATATTTGCGAGACTCGCCGCTGAGCATGCAGGGTGCCGGATACATGAAGACGTGATGAGCTGTCATCGGTTCATGACAGATTTGCCCGCTTTCATCGATTTGTATGATGAACCCTTCTTCGACTATTCCGGCCTGTTTGTGCATCTGCTGGCACGTCTGGCACGTGACAACGGCGTGTCTGTGGTGCTGGCAGGAGACGGCGGCGATGAAGTGTTTGCCGGCTATCACTGGTATGACGACCCGCATGAATGTCAGCAGCCAGCCCTGTTACAAAAATTGCAGAAGTTTGTGGGCGGGACACCACGGGGAGATCCGCTAACAAACTGGTTCCGACGGCTGTGTCAGATGAATACAGACACTCAACGTTCGCTGTTGTGTCAGCCAGGAACTTTTTCGCACCGGACACTGATGCAGCAGTTTTTTATCGATGAAATCCCAACCGTGACCGGACTGCAACTGCTGGATCTTCAGACTTTTCTGGTGGATGACATCCTGCAGAAAGTGGATCACGCGAGTATGGCCTGTGGTGTCGAGGTACGCGTTCCGTTTCTTCATCGGGCAGTAGTAGAAACAGCGTTCTCAATCCGGCACGACCTGCTGATGAAAAACGGAGAACGTAAATCTTTGTTGAAAAAAGCTCTCAAAAAATGGGTGCCTCCTGCGATTTTAACTGCCCGCAAAAAAGGGTTCGGTGCACCGCTGACAAACTGGATGGAATCCGGTCTCGCTGACATCGCCACTCGATTTCTGTCAGACGGAAGTCTTGTGCAGCGAAAATTGTTTTTACGGGAAGGTATTGAGCAGTTGATTCGTCGGCGTCAGGATCAGTCATTGTGGTTGGTTCTGTGCCTGGAGCTTTGGGCACGTCGCTGGCTTGAAGACCATTCTACAGATCGGATTCAGCAGGAAATTACCGGGGTCCCGGGGTTTCCTTTATAATTTTTTCATGGAACTCGTTGTCGTTTCCTCTCGCAGTCACATACTAAACAACACCAGGTGAAGATCCGGCGTCATTTCAATAATCGTTCCTTGCACGGTTTTGGGACAAATCCAGGAAGTCATCTTTCGATACCCGTATGACAGGTGAATCGTGTGGCCGGGTGAAAGCGTGGCCGGGTGACCGGCTGCGGAAAGTTTATCAATCATGACAACCACAACAGCAGTCACCTTCATTCAACGCCGGTGTCCGGTCTGCTGTGCAGAAGAGCACCGGACTCTGTTTGAGATTACGGTTCACGATTTTTCCACGGTCAACCCCACGTACCGAATAGATCAGCTGGAGCGAATGGGGATCGCCGGTGACCATTCCTGTCCGATTGCATGCTGTGAACAGTGTGGGTTTGTCTACAGCAAAGATTGTCTGGATGATCGATCCCTTTCATTTCTGTATGAACATGTTATCGATCATGAAAAGAGCCTGGCAAAGATTCACGGTCGTGAAAAACGGAAGCGACTGCTGGCCGTCTGGGCGAGACTGTTCGAACTGGCAACCGAACATCGGGATCGGTGTGATCTTGATGTGTTTGACTTTGGCTGTGGCTGGGGGGATTTTCTCAGTGTGGCCCGATCGCAGTGCATTAACGTCTGTGGTCTGGAAGCCGACAGGGTCAAAGTCGACTGGGCAGCCGGTCAGGGGCTGAATATCGTGTCCACACTGCAGGAGGTCGAAGCTCTGGCACCGTTTGATGTGGTGTACTGTGACCAGGTTCTGGAGCATCTTGATACACCTGCGGAGACAGTGAGATTTCTTTTCGGTATTCTGAAACCAGGTGGAGTTGTTTTTGTCGGTGTCCCCTGTTGTCCAAAGGTCGAAATGGACGCTGTGGCGGCTCAGTTGCGGCTTGGCAGGCAGGTCTCTAAAGATATCAACCCGTGGGAGCATCTGAACTATTTTTCGCCTGACAGTCTAGTGCGGCTCATGCAGACGACCGGATTTGAGGTACTGAATCTGAAAACAGATCAATCGCGTCTGTCGTGGCTGAGTGGTTTCAGAAAACAGCAGACAGCCGGTTCGCCGGACAGTCGGCTGGCGAGTTCAACGGATCTGTTTTGCCGAAAACCACCGGGGCACGATGCGCAGAGTCGTCGGTCGGGACAGGCTGATGAATTTCCGGAAGAACCCGGGTAATGCTGGAGAAATTTCAGGCCGTTCTTCCAAAGGTGACTGACAAACCTGTGACTGCAGGGGAATTGTGACGCATGTCGGAAACAGATGGCCTGTATTTGCGCAGTGACGTTCTCATTGTGATTCGCAGTGCCGGCGAACGAACGACACAGCTGTGTGAGTCGTTGCTCAGTCGGCAGGTGGTTCCCGAACACATTCGTACGATTCGGGAGGTGCCGTTCAGTCAGGCCGTGATTCGGACGTTTGAGCTGGGGCTGAAATTTGGACTGCCGTGGACAGTGGCGGTGGATGCCGATGTACTGGTTCACCCTCGCGCGGTGCACTCGCTGGTGGCCCTGGCCGAAGCGGGCTGTGCATCAGATTTTCGTCTGGATGTCCGACTGATTGACAAACTGTTTGGTGTTCCGAGATGCGTGGGAATGCATTTGTACCGTACCAGTCATCTTGACCAAGCCCTTTGTTTCGCAAGGGCGTGCGAGCGGGTTCACCGTCCTGAATACCACGTTGTCGAGCAGATGCGAACAGTTGGCTACACCGATTCTGAAGTCGAAGCTGTTCTGGGGCTGCATGACTTTGAACAGTTTTACGGAGATTTGTATCGCAAAGGGTTTGTGCACGCCCAAAAACATGCCGAGTTACAGGAACCACTGACACGCATGTGGAAACGGTGGTCTGTCGTAGATCCTGATTTTCAGGCGGTTCTGGCGGGCAGCAAATCCGGACGAGACACCGGGGGCACGGCTGTCACGGATGCCAGACAGTTCACCAGGTCTTTGGCGGACCTTGGCCTGAAGAATCTTTCTGAAAAGCCGCCTTTGGAAATCGATGATCCTGTGGCGCAGGATCTGGATGTTTTTATAGGAGACTTTGACTCTTCACCCGACATCGAAGAGTTTCTGCAGATTCAGGCGATGCAACACGAAACATCGACACAAAAACCGTCGGTGCTGTCCGGTTTGTTGCTTCGGGCCCGCGCAATATTGCGCATTCGGTCCCGTGCTCGTCGGCTCGCTGGCTGGATTTGGGACCGTAATTCTGTCAGCGGTCCACAGCGGCCCATATCAAGCGAGCCTTCTGAGTCTGTCTCCCGGCCGTTGGAATGGCACGAAAGAGACCGGTTGACACCGGAGTTTGAGCAGGCGGTACAGGCCTCGAGTCCGCTGGCATGTTGTCCGAATTCCCCCAGTGAGCTGCATACACTGGTGGATCATCAGCATCTGTGGACTTTTGCGCTGGGTGCGAAGTCTCTGCTGCGTTTCGTAGATAATCTGGCGATCGTTCTGCACGACGACGGCAGCCTGACTGAGGAAGACCAGGTTCTCATCAGGGAGCATATTCCCGGCTTGCGCATCATTACGCGTCAGGAGGCAGATGAGCGGATGGATCGGGTTCTTGATCCATACCCGTTCTGCCGACAGTTCCGTGAGAAAAACAGAGTGATGGCCCAGGTTTTTGACTTTCCTCAGTTCACTGCCGGCAAACGGCTGATCACGTTTGACAGTGACATCCTGTTCCATTCACGCCCGGACGAAGTCCTCGACTGGCTGACAGACGATACGGCACAGGTTCTTTTTGACGAAGAAGTGTCACCCGTTTGTCCGCAAATTCACGGTGTTGATATCACCATTCGGCAGGACATTCCCTTTGGCTTTGTCGAGACTCTTTCTGGTGGATTCGTTTGCGGATTTCCTGCAATGTACGAACTGTCTCAGATTGAAGAGTACTGCAGGTTTGTTTTAAAGAACTGTCACCAGCAACTCTATCGGTCTCAGACAATCACGGCGATGTCCGCGGCCCATTCCGTGTTTACGCCGCGATCGCTGCCTCAAACGTATCAAAACCCGCACTCGTTTGCTGCCGGACCGGTGATGCGTCACTACCGTTTTTCCAGACTTCCGCCCGCGGAGTTTTTGCGGGACGCATTCGGGATCCTCAAATGTCTTGAACAAACGGCTGATTGACCGACTTGTTGACAGTGTGTCTGGTTTTTATCTTTAATTCCGCAGACAGACTCAACAGGACATGAGTCAGGATACCGACGGCTCAGTTAAGTGTCTCCTCTTCCTCCGAACCGAAAAATCAGATCGTCGTTGGGTCCTGTTGCGGTCGCAGGATAGGTTGGCATTCCCGGTTCCCGCAGCCGGATTGTGTTAACTCCTCTCCCGAGAAATAACATTTTGGCTTTCGGGACAATCCGGCACACACCATGGTCACCGTTAGCACAACAGTGCGGCGCTGAAGTTCTGTTCAGGCTGCTCAAACACTCGCTTTTGTCCGGCGGCTGGAAAAATCTTCTGGCCGCATACAGAACGTTGCTTGTGTCTGACTTGCCGTTGGTGAGAAGGCGGGCCTGTTCGAAGCGAATCACGCGGACACCATATACTGCCAGGCGAAAAAAACACAAAAATATTTTATGTACTCAATCATTCCGGCCCGGGCCGGTGATTCACTTACAATTGTTTTCCAAAGCAGATGTCGTTCAACTATTGGGCGTCGGGCCCTCACTGATGTACCGGATTCAACCAATGAACCTTCAAATGATGACCCCACTCAACCATTGTGTGGCAGTGGCGTGTGTTTTCCTTCTGGGCACTTCCGCTGCGGTAACTGCCGCCGACTGGAATCAGTTCCGCGGGCCCAATCGGGATAATATCTCAAAGGAGACCGGACTGCTGGATCGGTGGCCGGAGGGTGGGCCGGCACGACTTTGGACGGCCACTGGTCTGGGGAAAGGTTATTCGGCGGTGTCGATCGTCAGCAATCTTGTTTATTCCATGGGCAATCGCGACGGCGGTGAATACATCGTTGCCGTGGAACGCAACACAGGAGACGTCGTCTGGAAAACTCGCAACGGTGACGAATATCACGACGGGACCGGTGACGGACCTCGTGGAACTCCGGCGGTTGCCGATGGCAGGGTTTATGGTCTGGGAGGCAACGGAGACCTGACCTGCTGCGATGCCGCCACGGGTGATGTGATCTGGCACAGGAACATTCTTAAAGACTTCGGCGGATCGAATATCACCTGGGGTATCAGTGAATCGGTGCTTGTCGATGACGGCTATGTGATTTGCACACCTGGTGGCAGTCGTGGCACTGTGGTCGCTCTGAACAAAGATTCCGGTGACACGAAATGGGCATCCCGGGTTCCTGAGTCTCCTCAGGCGGCTTACGCCTCACCCGTGGTGGCCACGATTGGCAAAGAGAAGCTGTACGTGGTTTTCACCAGCAAGGGAGTCGTGGGTATTCGGGCAACCGACGGGGAACCTTTGTGGGGCCAAAACAAGTCATCAAACGGGACCGCGAATTGTGCCACTCCACTGGTTATCGGCAAACAGGTGTTTAGCTCGTCCGACTACGGCACTGGTGCGGAACTGATTGAGGTCAACTCTCGAGGAAATAAAGTCACATCGCGAGTCGTCTACGACAACAAACACATGAAAAACCATCATGGTGGTATGGTCCACATCAATGGCCATGTCTACGGGTCCAGCAGCAATATTCTGACGTGCATTGAACTCAGGACCGGCAAACC
>JAKVAZ010000027.1 GCA_022447225.1 Fuerstiella sp.
TCTGTCGATCAGGCGGCGCTGCAGCACTACCTGGCTTATCGCTATGTGCCGTGGGATCAGTCAATTTTCGAAGGTATGCACAAGCTCCCCGCAGCCCATCTGTTGATTCGTGAACGAGGGGTCACCCGTACGGAGCGATACTGGGAGCCTCGGTATCGCCCCGTGATTCATGATGAAACGGAAGCTTTGGAAGCCGTGCAGGACAGCGTTTGTGCAGCCGTTCAGGCACAGCTTGTCAGCGATGTTCCCGTGGGTGTCTTCCTGAGTGGTGGTATTGATTCCAGCGGGATCGCGTCAATTGCAGCTGCCGAGAGCGGACTGAATCATGCCAGTTTCACGATGGGGTTTGAGGAACCGGACTACGACGAGCGAATATTTGCGAGACTGGCCGCTGAGCATGCAGGGTGCGGAATACATGAAGATGTGATGAGCTGCCAACGGTTCATGGCAGATTTGCCCGCTTTCATCGATTTGTATGATGAACCCTTCTTCGATTATTCCGGCCTGTTTGTGCATCTGCTGGCACGTCTGGCACGTGACAACGGCGTGTCTGTGGTGCTGGCAGGCGACGGCGGCGATGAAGTGTTTGCCGGCTATCACTGGTATGACGACCCGCATGAATGTCAGCAGCCGGCCCTGTTACAAAAATTGCAGAAGTTTCTGGGCGGGACACCACAGGGTGATCCGCTGACAAACTGGTTCCGGCGGCTGTGTCAGATGAATACAGAGACTCAACGTTCGCTGGTGTGTCAGCCAGGATCTTTTTCGCACCGGACACTGATGGAGCAGTTTTTTTCCGATGAAATCCCGGCCGTGACCGGACTGCAGCTGCTGGATCTTCAGACTTTTCTGGTGGATGACATCCTGCAGAAGGTGGATCACGCGAGTATGGCCTGTGGTGTCGAGGTACGCGTTCCGTTTCTTCATCGGGCAGTGGTGGAAACAGCGTTCTCAATCCGGCACGACCTGCTGATGAAAAACGGAGAACGTAAGTCTTTGTTGAAAAAAGCTCTCAAAAAATGGGTGCCTCCTGCGATTTTAACTGCCCGCAAAAAAGGGTTCGGTGCGCCGCTGACAAACTGGATGGAATCCGGTCTCGCTGACATCGCCACTCGATTTCTGTCCGACGGAAGTCTTGTGCAGCGGAATTTGTTTTTACGGGAAGGTATTGATCAGTTGATTCGTCAGCGTCAGGACCAGTCATTGTGGCTGGTTCTGTGCCTGGAGCTTTGGGCACGTCGCTGGCTTGAAGACCATTCTACAGATCGGATTCAGCAGGAAATGACCGGAGTCCCGGGGTTTCCTTTATAATGTTTTTCATGGAACTCGTTGTCGTTTACGGTCGCAGTCACATACTGAACAACACCATGTGAAGGTCCGGCGTCATTTCAATGATCGTTCGTTGCACGGTGTTGGGGCAAATCCGGGAAGTCATCTTTCAATACCCGGCTGACAGGTGAAAAGCGTGGCCTGGTGAAAAGCGTGGCCGGGTGACCGGCTGCGGAAAGTTTATCAATCATGACAACCACAACAGCAGTCACGTTCGTTCAACGCCGGTGTCCGGTCTGCTGTGCAGAAGAGCACCGGACTCTGTTTGAGATTACGGTTCACGATTTTTCCACGGTCAATCCCACGTACCGAATAGATCAACTGGAGCGAATGGGGATCGCCGGTGACCATTCCTGTCCGATTGTATGCTGTGAACAGTGTGGGTTTGTCTACAGCAAAGATTGTCTGGATGATCGCTCCCTTTCATTTCTGTATGAACATGTTATCGATCATGAAAAGAGTCTGGCAAAGATTCACGGTCGTGAGAAACGGAAGCGACTGCTGGCCGTCTGGGCGAGACTGTTCGAACTGGCAACCGAACATCGGGATCGGTGTGATCTTGATGTGTTTGACTTTGGCTGTGGCTGGGGGGATTTTCTCAGTGTGGCCCGATCGCAGTGCATTAACGTCTGTGGTCTGGAAGCCGACAGGGTCAAAGTCGACTGGGCAGCCGGTCAGGGGCTGAATATCGTGTCCACACTGCAGGAGGTCGAAGCTCTGGCACCGTTTGATGTGGTGTACTGTGACCAGGTTCTGGAGCATCTTGATACACCTGCGGAGACAGTGAGATTTCTTTTCGGTATTCTGAAACCAGGTGGAGTTGTTTTTGTCGGTGTCCCCTGTTGTCCAAAGGTCGAAATGGACGCTGTGGCGGCTCAGTTGCGGCTTGGCAGGCAGGTCTCTAAAGATATCAACCCGTGGGAGCATCTGAACTATTTTTCGCCTGACAGTCTAGTGCGGCTCATGCAGACGACCGGATTTGAGGTGCTGAATCTGAAAACAGATCAATCGCGTCTGTCGTGGCTGAGTGGTTTCAGAAAACAGCAGACAACCGGTTCGCCGGACAGTCGGCTGGCGAGTTCAACGGATCTTTTCTGCCGAAAACCACCGGGGCACGATGAGCAGAGTCATCGGTCGGGACAGACGGATGAGTTTCCGGAAGAATCAGGATAATGCCGGAGAAATTTCAGGCCGTTCTTCCAAAGGTGACTGACAAACCTGTGACTGCAGGGGAATTGTGACGCATGTCGGAAACAGATGCCCTGTATTTGCGCAGTGACGTTCTCATTGTGATTCGCAGTGCCGGCGAACGAACCACACAGCTGTGTGAGTCGTTACTCAGTCGTCAGGTGGTTCCCGAACACATTCACACGATTCGGGAAGTGCCGTTCAGTCAGGCCGTGGTTCGGACGTTTGAGCTGGGGCTGGAATTTGGACTGCCGTGGACAGTTGCGGTGGATGCCGATGTACTGGTTCACCCTCGCGCTGTGCACTCGCTGGTGGCCCTGGCCGCAGCGGGTTGTGCATCTGATTTTCGTCTGGATGTCAGACTGATTGACAAACTGTTTGGTGTTCCGAGATGCGTGGGAATGCATTTGTACCGGACTGGTCATCTTGACCGAGCCCTTTGTTTCGCAAGAGCATGCGAGCGAGTTCACCGTCCTGAATACCACGTTGTGGAGCAGATGCGCACGGTCGGCTACACTGACTCTGAAGTCGAAGCGGTTCTGGGGCTGCACGACTTTGAACAGTTCTACGGGGATTTGTATCGCAAAGGATTTGTACACGCCCAAAAACATGCGGAGTTACAGGAACCACTGACACGCATGTGGAAACGGCGGTCTGTCGCAGATCCTGATTTTCAGGCGGTTCTGGCAGGCAGCAAATCCGGACGGGACACCGGGGGCACTGCTGTCACGGACGCCAGACAGTTCACCAGATCTTTGGCGGACCTTGGACTGAAGAATCTTTCTGAAAAGCCGCCTCTGGAAATTGATGATCCTGTGGTGCAGGATCTGGATGTTTTTATAAGAGACTTTGAGTCTTCGTCCGACATTGCAGAGTTTCTGCTGATTCAGGAGATGCAACACGAAACAGCGGCACGAAAACCGGCTGTGCTGTCCGATTTGTTGCTTCGGGTTCGCGCAATACTGCGTATTCGGTCCCGTGCTCGTCGGCTCGCCGGCTGGATTTGGGACCGTGATTCTTCCGGCGGGCCACAGCGGCCGGTATCGAGCGAGCCTTCTGAGTCTGTCTCCCGACCGTTGGAATGGTACGAAAGAGACCGGTTGACACCGGAGTTTGAGCGGGCGGTACAGGCCTCGCGTCCGCTGGCCTGTTGTCCGGAGTCACCCAGTGAGCTGCATACACTGGTGGATCATCAGCGTCTGTGGTCTTTTGCGCTGGGTGCGAAGTCTCTGCTGCGGTTCGTGGACAATCTGGCGATCGTTCTGCACGACGACGGCAGTCTGACTGAGGAAGATCAGGTTCTCATCAGGGAGCACATTCCCGGCTTGCGCATCATTACGCGTCAGGAGGCAGATGAGCGGATGGATCGGGTTCTTGAGCCATACCCGTTCTGCCGACAGTTCCGTGAAAAAAACAGAGTGATGGCCCAGGTTTTTGACTTTCCGGAGTTCACGGCCGGCCAACGGCTGATCACGTTTGACAGTGACATCCTGTTCCATTCACGCCCGGACGAAGTCCTCGACTGGCTGAAGGTCGATACGGGACACGTTCTTTTTGACGAAGAAGTGTCACCTGTCAGTCCACAAATTCACGGTGTTGATATCACTGCTCGACAGGATATTCCCTTTTGCTTTGTTGAGAACCTTTGTGGTGGCTTCGTTTGCGGATTTCCGGCAATGTACGATTTGTCGCAGATTGAGGAGTACTGCAGGTTTGTTTTAAAGAACTGTCACCAGCAACTCTATCGGTCTCAGACAATCACGGCGATGTCCGCGGCGCATTCCGTTTTCACTCCGCGATCGCTGCCACAGACGTATCAAAACGTGCAGACGTTGGCGCCTGGACCGGTGATGCGTCACTACCGTTTTTCCAGACTGCCGCCGGCGGAGTTTTTGCGGGACGCATTCGAGATCCTCAAATGTCTTGAACAAACGGCTGATTGATCGACTTGTTGATCGTGTGTCTCGTTTTTATGTTTAATTCCCCAGGCAGACTCAATAGCACATGAGTCAGGAGATCGCCGGCTCAGGTAAGTATCTCCTTTTCCTCCGGACTGAAAAATCAGATTGCATTTGGGTCCTGGTGTGGTCGCAGGATCCGTTGGCATCCCCGGTTCCCGTACCGGATTGTGTTAACTCCTCTCCCGAGAAATAAAATTTTGGCTTTCGGGACAATCCCGTGCGCAGCATGGTCACCGTTAGGAGCACGGTCCGGTACCAAGGTTCTGTTCAGGCCGCTCAAAATACGCTTTCGTCCGGGGACTGGAAAAGTCTCCTGAGACTATACAGAACGTTGCTCGTACCTGGATTGTCATTGGTAAGAAGGCGGTCCTGTTCGAAGCGAATCACGCGGGTACCGTGTGCTGCCAGGCGAAAAATACAAAAAGATTTTATGTGCTTAATCAGTCCGGCCCGGGCCGGACTGATTCACTTACAATTGTTTTCCGAAGCGGATGTCGTTCAACTATTGGGCGTCGGGCCCTTACTGAGTACCGGATTCAACTAATGAACCTTCAAATGATGAACCCACACAACCGTTGTGTGGCAGTGGTGTGTGTTTTCCTGTTGGGTACTTCCGCTGCCGTAACTGCGGCCGACTGGAATCAGTTCCGCGGGCCCAATCGGGATAATATATCGAAGGAGACCGGACTGCTGGATCGGTGGCCGGAGGGTGGGCCGGCACGACTTTGGACGGCCACTGGTCTGGGGAAAGGTTATTCAGCGGTGTCGATCGTCGGCAATCTTGTTTATTCCATGGGCAATCGCGACGGCGGTGAATACATCGTTGCCGTGAACCGTAGTACGGGAGACGTCGTCTGGAAAACTCGCAACGGTGACGAATATCACGACGGAACCGGTGACGGACCTCGCGGAACTCCCACCGTGGCCGATGGCAGGGTTTATGGCCTGGGAGGCAATGGAGACCTGACCTGCTGCGATGCCACTACAGGTGACGTGATCTGGCACAGGAATATTCTCAAAGAATTTGGCGGGTCGAACATCACCTGGGGAATCAGTGAATCGGTGCTTGTCGATGACGGCTACGTGATTTGCACGCCCGGAGGCAGTCGTGGCACTGTGGTTGCTCTGAACAAAGACTCCGGTGACACAAAATGGGTGTCATACGTCCCCGAATCTCCTCAGGCGGCGTACGCCTCACCGGTGGTGGCCACGGTTGGCAAAGCCAAGCTGTACGTGGTGTTCACCAGCAAGGGAGTCGTGGGTATTCGAGCAACTGACGGGGAACCATTATGGGGCCAAAATAAGTCATCGAACGGGACGGCCAACTGTGCCACTCCACTGGTTATCGGCAAACAGGTGTTTAGTTCGTCCGACTACGGCACCGGGGCGGAACTGATTGAGATCAACTCTCGAGGAACTAAAGTCACATCGCGAGTCGTCTACGATAACAAACACATGAAAAACCATCATGGCGGGATGGTCCACATCAATGGCCATGTCTACGGGTCCAGCAGCAATATTCTGACGTGCATTGAACTCAGGACCGGCAAACC
>JAKVAZ010000028.1 GCA_022447225.1 Fuerstiella sp.
ACATTTTCGGCGATTGTGGTGATGGTCATGATCACCACCATGATCACTCCACCAATGCTCAAGCGGTCACTTGGCAGAGCGACCGGCAAGAGTGAAAGAATTCCGTAGCTGATCCCTGGATCAAACCGGCGATCGGATTCTGATCTCTGCGGACGGCAGGAATGCGGTAAAATGTCAGAGTCCGAAACCCTGTCACAACCAGCGTCGGACGCTCAACAACGACACGTCCTGGATTCTCACACCGAAACAATTGCACCCCACCCAGATGTTCCTGCAGTATTCGGAGAGTCCACAACCCGTTTGCGCAATCGTGGATAACGACTCAGCTGAAACTGTTTCATCAGATTCTGAAGTCTCGTTAGCAACGTGAGGCCACCTGTCATTCAAAACCAGCGGCCGTTCACAAAAATGATACCCGTTGCACCCGTCTGTTCGATCACTCTCCTGTCGTTGGATTCGACGGAAAAATTAAGCGCGTCACTCATTCGGGCGTGCTGCCCGCTGCCCACGGAGGTCACGACCGCCTCGATCGAATATTCGCCGGCGAGCAAGCCACATGTCTCCAGTTCAAATCCCACAACGGCTCTTCCAGATACGAATTGCCTTGTTTCAAAGTGACTGCCGGACGCGATGGTGGCGATCAGTACGTTGGACATGGAATACACCATCAGCCGAAACCGCAGATCCGAGACCTGTCGGGAGTACTCGCACTCCATGCAGATTGAGAAGGTACTGCCTGTGGATACGACTTTGGTCCTCGTCCCTCCGGCCGTTTCCAGCCAGACTTCGTGAATCCGAACATCTCCCGTGGATTCCTGCTGAGGTGAGGTTGTTACTGATTTCGTCAGTTGTTGTTTTTGCAGTTCCGTATGATACAGGTGGATGGCTTCTTTGGGAGCTGCCAGTTTCAGGACTCTGCCGTCGGACATGGCGGCAACGCGATCACAGAGCCGTTCCAGCTGATAGGGATTATGTGACACGACGATGAAACTCGTTCCCCGTGCTTTCATCTCGTAGACGCGATCGTAACATTTTTTCTGGAATGCGTTGTCACCAACTGCCAGTACTTCATCAACCAGCAACACATCCGGCTGGAGTTGTGATGCAATTGCAAAACCCAGCCGAACCTGCATTCCTGAACTGTAGGTTCGGACCGGTGCGTCAATCGAATCTTTGATGTCTGCAAATTCGACGATGTCATCAAACACGGCTGCTGTTTCCCGGCGAGTACGTCCGAGAACGGCACTGTTGATGTAGACGTTTTCTCGTCCGGTCAGCACAGGATTGAACCCGGCCCCCAGGGCAATCAAAGCCCCCACCCGACCACGAATCGTTATCGATCCTGTATCCGGCTTGATGAGGCCGTTGAGCAGTTTCAGGAGTGTTGTCTTGCCAGCCCCGTTGTGACCAATCAGTCCCAGGCATTCGCCGCGTTTGAGTTCAAACGAAATGTGTTTGTTTGCCCAAAATTCACCGGACCGCAGTGTGTTTTGCTCGCGACTAATTCGCAGCAGATCCGCGGCGGAGTCCCGAAGTCCGTACCACAGGCTGGTCCTCAGATCACGGCAGAATTTTTTGCCCACATCATCACAGTGAACAAGAACGTCAGACATGGGATAAGGAACCAGTGACAAAAAGCATCTCGTAAACGCCTTTACGTGTCATCAAGGAGGATTTGGTTGCTTGAAAAAAAGGCCAGACAGCCCTGTCATGCTGTCGAGGGGATATCCGAATCATTTTTGGACTACATTCCCTGTCGTTCAATCAAACGGGGCAGCGCGATGCGAAAGACGATTAAACCAAACACAAGCACCAGGCTGCCTGCAATACTAATCATCATCATCTGCAAAGCGTAGGGGCTGTGCCCCTGAGTCAGCCAGTCGCGCGTGACCACAACAAACGGGGTTGCCGGATTCAAACTCACAAGGCGACTGGCGAAGCCGGACACCGGAGGCGGATAGATTACCGGGGCGAGGTACATACCAAACCCCAGTCCGACTTCGATGATTCGCGATACATCGGTGTAGAGTGCACCCACCGGAACCAACAGTAGTCCAATACTCAGACCGGTTAAGATCGTACAGGCCAGTCCCACGAAAAACAGAGGGGCAGTGGGTGCCAGGGGAATCTTCAGGAGCAGAAACACGGGAATCAATATCAGTGATCGAATGAGCACTTCGAACAAAATTTTTCCAACCCCGCTTAAAATAAATGTCTCCGGTGGTACGCGTAATTTAGACAGCACACTTTGTGCCGCAGTAAATGACAACAGGGGTTGATGAACGGATGCGGAAAAGACAGTCCAGATGAGTGATCCCACCAAAACATAGGCGGGATATGGAATCGAGGTCTCCGTGATGTCAACGACCTGTGAGGAGTTCAGGAAAAACCAAATAATGGTTGTCGCGACCACTGGCGCGAACAGCCAGAAGTAACTCAGGTAGCTTTGTCGGTATTGAGCCTTCAGGTCACGCGTGAACAAAACCCAGGACAATTCCCGGAATTTCCAGAGATCATGAAAAATCACGGCCAGTAATTTGTCTGGTCTTCGGAGTTCGGACTCGCACGAATAGCAGACCGTCGGCAAATCTTCAGAGTCAGCAACGAAAGTGGAATCATTCAAAACAGATTGAGCCTTCGTTGAAGGTCTGATATTTTCAGACGGGCACCACAATCACGGGCTGTCAGGCCTGGTTTATTGATGTGAAAACCCCGGTTTATTCATGTGAGAACACAGTGATCGATGATCACGAGTTAAGTCGGACTCGCAAATTTGTGCACCGACACCAGGTGATGACGTGTTTTGAGAGTTTTTTCGCATAATTGCACAGACCACTGTCCTACGACGTCAATGTTTTCTGTGCTGGTCCGGAATCCAAATTTAGTTCGTTTCAGGGATCCCTGTCACGTCAGAGACATGAACGTCAGACAACGGTTTTGCCCCTGTTTTGGGCAGTCTAAAATTTACCTGGCAACAGATTCTCCGGGATTCGTACGTCAGGAACAATGGACCTTTTTGCGAAGATATCCTGATGCCGGCACACGAGCCGTTTGCGAACTGCCAACATCCGCTCCACACCTTTCCTTTAATGACGCAGTGATTTCCCATCCGGCTCAGGCCCGAATCATGACGAACACATACTGTATTAAACCCGGGTACGAGCCGTCACAACAGACGGAATCGTACGACCCGGAGGCCAGTCGGGCTTACTGGACCGAAGAACGGATTCACAATTCGAGAATTTATCAGTATCACGTGTACACGGCCTGCCGCGGGCTGATTCGTGCACATCGCTGTAAGTCCCTGCTTGAGGTCGGCAGCGGCCCTGCGGTCAAAGCTGCGGAACTGCTGGCGCCCGAGCTTGAGCATGTGACGCTGGTTGATCAGCCGTCTGTGGAGCCGCTGGTGGCACAAAATCTTCCCAACGCTGTATTTGCTTCGATCAATCTGGAGCTGTCTGATTTGGATTTGGGTCAGCAGTTTGATGTGGTGTTGTGCGCGGATGTTGTGGAACATCTCGTAGATCCTGACCCCTGTGTGCGACTGATCAAGCGTCACCTCAGTCCTGACGGGTACGCGGTGATTTCCACGCCCGAACGGGACATCCTGCACGGTCCGGACTGCAATCAGTCACCGCACCATGCTCACATTCGTGAGTGGAATCAGCATGAATTTGCCGCCTGGTTGAATAGTCATGGCTTAAGGATTGTGCAGCACACGCTTCTCCCGCAGACCAGACTGGGACCGGTGGAATTCATGTGGTCTCGGATTCTCGGAAAATTTGCGGCCCTGCCTCGCTGGTTTGGTTGTCAGATGGCAGTCGTCCGGAACGGAACATGATGGGCAAACAAGCCGGGAACAGTAAGACCCGAGTCGGTGACGCTGCTGTTACGGCACCTTCAGCCGATTCACTGAAGGCTGCCCTGTTCGTCACCCTTTGTGCAGGACTGCTGATTGCGGTCTCCCATTACGTTGAACAGTATCTGAGGTATTGCGGCCGACTGCCGGAATCTGTGTATCGTCAGCCCCTCATTTTTTTCGGGTTGTTTTTCCACGACTGGACACGCGTGCTGGGCGTAGTCCTGTGCTGTGTGCCGATTGTTTTCAGTCCGCAATCACGCTGGTCTGAAATGGTCGAATTCAAAGCCATTCGTCCTGTCGTCATGATGACCGCCTTTGCCGTGACATGGGCATTTTCAACTTACTCCTACAATTTCTTCTACGACCAGTCGCACCTGTTCGATCGCAGTCTGCTGATCATCCTGTTCGGCCTGACGTTGTGGCGTCCGTGTTGGTTTCCACTGTTCCTGCTAACAGCAGTCACGATAGTCTCACAGTTCGAACACCCCATGCCGGGGTACTCATGGACGGACAAGATTCTGCCGTTTCGTGTGTTGTTTCTGTTTTGCAGTTACCTTGTCGTCTTTCGACTGTTTGACGCGCAGACCGCTGTCCGGGCGTTTTTTCTGGTACTTTTCGCAATGACCGGGGCCCACTATTTTATTGCCGGCTGGGGTAAGCTGGAGATGGAATGGTGGAACTACGGACATGTGTACCACATTGTGGCGGCGGCCTGGGCCAATGGCTGGCTGGGCTTTCTCTCAGAATCAGAAATCATCCGCGTAATCGATGTTGCAGCCTTTCTGGATCCCGTGGTGGTGGTGTTTACACTTCTGGTTGAAGTGAGTTCATTGTTTTTTCTGTTTCACCGACGGATAGCCATCGGACTTGTTCTGGGCTGGCTTCTCCTGCACGTCGGCATTTTTGTGTTTTCCGGAATCTGTTTCTGGAAATGGGCATTGCTGGACCTGGCAATCGTGCTGGCATTGCGACAAATGTCTCACGAAACCAGCCGTTGGCTTTTTTGTTCCAAACGTGCTTTTGCCTGCGCAGGACTCATTTTGATCCTGTCTTTTGTGGTAACCAGGCCCGTCAAACTGGCCTGGTATGACACGCGACTGGCGCACACATATCGTTTTGTCGGCACCGGGGTCAGTGGAACGCGTTATGATATTGGCAAATTTTTCATGGCGCCTTATGACCTGCAACTGGCTCAAAATCGTCTTCGTTATTTTCCCGATCAGGATCTGATTGTGCGAACCTATGGCATGACACAAAACCCGAAGCTTGCCGCAGAACTACTGAAGTCTCCGTCTGAGCTGGAACTTGAAGAACTGATAGAGTGGGACAGGATTGGTCAGCATAATCCTGCTGCAGTGGCGACCTTTGACCGGTTTGTTACGACCTATTTTCGTAACGTGAACTCACAGTTGTCGCTCAAACGCTGGCATTTTCCGGCGGCAGCTCCCCAGCATATCTGGACCATGCCAACAGGTCACCAGTTTGACTGTGGTGAACCGCTGGAACGATTTGCCGTCCATTTAGTGACGACCATGTATGACCAGTCAACCGGGATCGTGCAGCTTTCAGATCGCCCGATACACGTTGTGACGATTCCCGAAGCGAAAAACGCTGAATCAAAGTGAAAACCAGGGACAGCGGTCTGTTTGACTCTTTTTACCTGCAATAAGATGGGACAGCTTTGCTGTTTCGAAACGTCTGTTGGCTTTTATCATGAAAAACAGCCCGTCAAGCCATGATGATGTGATTGCATTTGTCAATCCGGCAACACACAACGCCCTGGAACAGACAGGTGATCAACTGACAGATGCCGTGACGAGTCAGGTTGTCGGCAGAGTGGTGGACGGAGTGCCGCGGTTTGTGGCCCTCGAAGATAACTACGGTGAAAGTTTTGGCTGGCAGTGGACGCACTGGGACACAATTCGCAAGACGGCTTACACACCGAGTTACGGACTGGACGCCGTCATTCGTGACCGAACTCGGTTCGATGAGTACGAAACCGAGGGTAAAACGATCCTGG
>JAKVAZ010000029.1 GCA_022447225.1 Fuerstiella sp.
TTCAATTGAATTTACTCTGCCAGGCAGACAGACTGGTGACATGAAAGACACAATCCTCATGACGACCGTGCTGCTTGGCTTTGCCGGCGAATTTTGCCAGGCAGCTGATGTCGACTTTAGCCGCGATATCCGGCCGCTCCTTTCTGACAAATGCTTCCGTTGCCATGGACCAGATGATGGAAATCGTCAGGCAGATCTGCGGCTGGATGTTCGCAGTGACGCCGTCGCCGCCGGTGCGATCAAACCGAACAATCCGAAATCCAGCGAACTTTTGAATCGCATTACGTCGGACGACCCAAACCTCAGGATGCCACCACCGTCGACTGAAAAAATGATCTCAGAGGAAGAAACAGAACTTCTCCTGACATGGATACAGGAAGGGGCCGAATACTCCCGACACTGGGCGTTTGAATCGCCGGAACGCCCCGAACTTCCATCGGTTCGGAACAACGAATGGATCCGTAACCCGATCGACCATTTTGTTCTGGAAAAACTTGAATCTCAGAAGATGAGTCCGTCGGAATCAGCGGATCGAGTGACCTTGATTCGTCGACTGTATCTCGATTTACTCGGACTGCCACCTTCTCCTGCCAGCGTCGACGCTTTCGTCTCAGACACACGAAACAACGCCTTTCAAAATCTGCTGGAACAGATATTCAAATCTGAGCACTTCGGGGAACGATGGGGACGCTGGTGGCTGGACGCGGCTCGATATGCTGATTCTGATGGCTACGAAAAAGACAAACAGAGGAGTGTCTGGTTCTACCGCGACTGGGTGATCGCTGCGATGAACAACGATATGCCCTATGACGAATTCGTAATTCAGCAAATTGCCGGAGACCTGTTACCAGCCGCAGGTCAGTCCGAACTGGTAGCCACCGGGTTTCTTCGAAACTCCATGGTCAACGAAGAGGGTGGCGCCGACCCGGAACAGTTTCGAGTTGAAGGAATGTTTGACCGAATGGATGCGATCGGCAAAGCGATTCTTGGGATCACGACTCAGTGCGCTCAATGCCACACACACAAGTATGATCCACTGAGTCAACGCGAGTATTACCAAATGTTCGCCGCACTCAATGATTTTCATGAAGCAACGGCAACGGTCTTTACTCCGTCTCAGGATCAGCAACGTCATCATGTGTTGAACGAGATCGCTGAAATCGAAGCCAATATCAAACGCCGCGTACCGGACTGGAAAGATCGACTGTCCAAGTGGACGCAGCATGAAACGGAAAAAATGGTGGATTGGCGAATCGTCATTCCCACAGATCGACCGTACTCAGGACAGAAATTTCGAATGCTGAATGACGGGTCGATCATCAGTGAAAGCTACGCCCCTACGAAGACCAACGATACCTTTAGACTCAGAACGACTGCGGAAAATTTAACCGCCTTTCGTCTGGACGTCCTGACACATCCGCAACTGCCCCGGGGCGGTCCCGGCCGATCGGTGTCAGGAACTGGTGCACTGACCTCCTTTGAAGTGTCAATTGCTCCGGTGGATGCACCTGAACAGCAGCAGGAAATCAAACTGGTGCGGGCGTGGGCAGACGTCAATCCGGCACATTCAAATCTGCCGTTGATCTATCGCGAAAAAGATGCAGACAGCGACATTCGTGTGACCGGTCCGATTCAATATGCCATCGACGGCGACAACAAGACAGCATGGACCACAGATAATGGTCCCGGTCGGCGCAACCGAAATTGTCATGCTGTGTTTTTTCCGGAACACCCGGTTTCAGCCACAGGTGAAGTGATTCTTTCTTTCACACTGCAGCAGCGCCATGGCGGCTGGAATTCAGACGACAACCAAAATTATCTGCTTGGGCGATATCAATTTTCGGTGACCGAAAGCGACACGGTTGAGGAATCGAAGCTGCCTTCTTTGATTGAGGCCGTGCTGCAGATTCCCAAACCGGAACGGACAGTGGAGCACAACAATCAATTGTTCAGTTACTGGCGGTCGACCGTTGCCGAGTTCGCTGACGATAACGCAAGAATTGAACAACTGTGGCAAAGGTTTCCGGAATCCGAATCACAACTTGTCGTGCGATCGCGTTCGACGCCACGCGCAACGCATATCCTGACACGTGGAAATTTTCTGGCCCCCGGTGAACAGGTCACATCAGGAACACCCGCGTTTCTGCACGCCTTTCCAAAATCCAGTGAGCCGGACCGACTACGATTCGCGAAGTGGCTGGTCTCGGATGAGGCCCCGACGACAGCCCGTGTCATCGTGAACCGTATATGGCAGGCCTATTTCGGACGGGGAATTGTGTCAACTCCCGAAGACTTCGGTTTTCAGTCTCCTGATCCTACACACCCAAAGCTGATCGACTGGCTGGCTGTCGAATTAATGGAGAATCAGTGGAGTTTGAAACACATTCACCGTCTGATCGTGAATTCAGCAACATATCGACAAGCATCCGGTGGATCGCCCGAACAGCGAGAACAGGATCCATACAACGAGTTGTTGGGGCGTTCCCCCCGCACTCGCGTGGATGCAGAATTGGTACGGGATATCGCTCTGACGGCCAGCGGACTGTTGAACCGCGTGATTGGTGGTCCGAGCGTTTATCCACCGGCTCCCGAGTTTCTATTTCAACCCCCCGCGAGTTATGGCCCCAAGCACTGGTACCTGTCTACCGATGATCAGCAGTATCGCCGAAGTCTTTATATTCACGGTTACCGCAGCGTTCCCTATCCGGCAATGCAGCTGTTTGACGCTCCCAAAGGGGACTCCTCCTGCGTCCGTCGGCGGCGAAGCAACACTCCACTGCAGGCACTGGTTCTCCTCAACGAACCGCAGTTCGTTAAGTGCGCGCAAGCCATGGCGGTGCGGGTGCTGCAGGAGTCTGATCCGGAGGATAGCCAGCGTCTGAATTACGCTCATCGGTTATGTGTCAGCCGGTCGCCAACTCAAGCTGAATTACAAATCCTGCAAACACTGCTCGATCAGCAGCGCACACGTATTTCAGCAAACGAAATCGACGTCGACAAACTCATCAACGGATTACCTGGCACAGAACGTCAACTCACCACAGAGCAGGCCAGGAACCTGGCACCGTGGATTGTGGTATGTCGGGCAATTCTAAATATCGACGAAACAATTACCCGGCAATAGACGTATTTGATACAGAGCCATAACCGGACCTGCACAATTCAACCGGAATTCGGATAATGATTGGTCACAACAACACAGCGGTGGCGGTCGCAGAAACGGCAGCACCGGCAAAACGACGCTGGTTCTTACAACAATGTGGACTTGGACTGGGTCGGATTGCCCTGACCGGCCTGATGGCGGATTCGATTAGCAGAGCTGAGACTGATGTGAATCCACTGGCTGCCAGACAACCACATTTCCCAGCCAGAGCAAAAAACATCATTCTGCTGTTTATGGGCGGTGGTCCGAGCCAGTTTGAAACCCTGGACTACAAGCCGACGCTGCAGCGACTGGACGGCACGTTGCCACCGTCCGATCTGCTGGACGGCTATCGAACTGCATTCATCAATCCAAACTCCAAATTACTGGGACCAAAGTTCAAATTTTCCAGACACGGTGAGTCCGGCACGGAACTCTCAGAGCTACTACCACACACGGCAGGCGTGGCCGATGACCTGTGCATTATTCGATCTATGACGACAGACGCTTTCAACCACGCCCCGGCACAGCTGATGATGAGTACCGGATCCCCCCAGTTTGGCCGTCCCGCGATCGGCTCCTGGGTGACGTACGGACTGGGAAGTGAATCGAAAGATCTTCCGGCTTTCATTGTCTTCAATAGCGGAAAGAAGGGACCCAGTTCAGGTAATGGCAGCTGGAATTCCGGGT
>JAKVAZ010000030.1 GCA_022447225.1 Fuerstiella sp.
CAGAAACAATGCCTTGTCAGCCGGAAACGCGGAACACTGCAAATTGATGTTGGCGACAAACGTGTGGCTGGAACCATCAACGGACAGGCAGGAATCCCCTGCATCCGCCGGTGGGTCCGAAACGCGTGCAAAGGTATTGCGAAATACGGAATTCGCCGATCCACGCATCTCCACCGACATCCCGGAAGATTCAAACGTGTTCTCACTGATCAAACAGCCCCGAGCCGAATCCAGCATCATCAGATCGCCAACTTTTCCGTGCAAGGAATTTCGAGTGACAACCAGCCCCGCACCTCCCGTCTTCAATGCGATTCGGTCTGATGAGATCGTGTTGCCGGCAACCAGCGCCTGGGCCGATTCAATATCAATACCGACTGCCCTGCTTGTTTCCACTGTGTTGTCGAGACATAGAAACTGAGCTGCGTCTCGGACGACAAGCCCCGCGTGACCGCAATCCTGAATGTGCGACCGGGTAACGGATCCGCAATCCGCGAAGCGATCCTGACCGCGACCGCGGTAGTCCATGCCAAACTCTTTGCATCCAAGAATCTGAAGTCCATCGCAGTGGATTTTTCCGGATCGACGAATCTTCAGTCCACAGTCAACTTTGTTTCTGCCGTTCAGTCGCACCGACCCCGCGGGGCTGGCGAGACTAATCATTTCTGCATCCGAGATTTCAATCAGACATTCTGCCCCTGCGTCGTCCGACGCCCAAACGTCCGATTCCTCAGCAAACAGCAGACAGGTTCGCGACGGAATCGTCAGGGGTACCCGGTTTACCGTGACGCGTTCAGTCAATACGGCGATCACGACCGCATCCGGATCACTCTTTCGTACTTTGTGAAGTGCCGTACTCACAGCGTCGGCCGTACAGCTGCCGAAAACAAGTTGTTTGGTGAGTTCGTCTGGTGCCACCACGAAGGGTCCATCAGCAGTAGCTACTCTGGCCGAATCTGCAGCCAGGGAATCTGTCTCTGCGGCGTTGCTTAACGCTGTCCCGAAATACAATAGGACGCTTAGCGTCAGTCCAACTCTGTTCCTACGGCCCATCCTAATCATCGTTCACTCATTTGCTTGTGAAAACATCTGGTCTGTTGCGATTCCGATTACGTATCGCGGGTACAAAGAGTCTTCCGCCGTTCCCCGTGACTGATAGGAAATTTGATTTCCACTCCCGGTCCTATTGTAGCAGGTGGAACGGCCATGGCCGTCGAGCGAATCCTTGGCTTCTGGCCGTTTTGACCAGGCTGCTCCCTTTCAGGCCGCAAAACAGGTGTCGAGCCCGCAGCTCGCGCGCATCGCCCCCGGGCCGGCGTGCGTCGGGGAGGTTTAGAAGCTGGCCAGGAACGTGTCGATATCGACGTACGTCAGCTCTCGAGACTCATCGACCTGGTCCGCGGAACCGATTGGGCTGTCCGCATAGGCGGCATCCAGCTCGAGCACCAAGCCTTCCACATCAGGCGGCGCCCTTGGCGCCGACGCTCGCCACAAGCCACAGTGTTTTAGAATCTTCTCGATCACTTCGCCCTGAGGCGGTTCGATGAACGACACCACCTGCATCTGGCCGCCACACTCTGGACACGACAATGGGTTGACTTCGCTGGGTTGTTAGTTGACAGGGCTCGCTTGATGAGCATCGCCCACGTCTGGCTGCTGCGAGAAGTGGTGGTCTCCTCGGCCAATGGCTCGAGGGTTGGTAATGGAGTAGGCCCCTTCACTGGTCAGCCAGTGCATGTGCCGTCTGAGCAAATTCATTGCGGCCAAGCATTCTGGGACCCGGCGTGCAGAAGAATGGTCCGCTGCCCTTAACCGATACAGAGGAGGCTTTCGTCACGTTTTGTGAGACATATGTCTCACGCGAACTCCACATGCCTCCCAACAGCGGCCCGTTAGTAATCACGTTATTGAACAGCACGTTGTCGTGCATCAGCGCGCGGACACTGATGCCTCCGGAGCACTCGTTGCAGGCCATCAGGTTTCTGGCCAGTGGCTTTTCTTTGGAAGAGTTGTAGAGGCATATCGCGTGCAACCGATTGCTGTGTAGTTGATTACCGTAGATCGTGTTGTCGGCCGTTCCGGGCTCTTCAACAAATACACCGTGGCGCCCGTTTTCCGCGCACTTATTGAACAACGCAGTGCTTTGTCGACCGTAGGCATCGAAATCAATCCCGTCGGCCCCGTTGCCATCACATACGTTTCGAATTGCATGCACACTGCGACACACGTGAATCCACACACCACGATTTCGATTGTTCACCACACGGCACCCGTGCAAAAACATCGGACGTGCCAGATTGTGCCGGTTCTTGGTTGTCACTCCGTTGAAGCCGCTGTTCCGAATCGTGACGTCATCCAGCAATATCACGGCATCTCCCGGTGCATTCACCACGTGTTGCGCCATGCTTCCTCCGTCAAGGACCCCTCCTGAAATTCCGGCGATCCCAGTCGGTGGCATGAGAATCAGTTGTTCCAACTGGCTCCCTTCATCCTCCAGACCGGCAACCGGTCTGATCACACCGTCCAGCAATACAAAGCAATCGCGTGGCAGTTGCAGTCCGGTGGAAACATCATCGGCAACGAACTCTCCTTTCAGTCGGGCGACAATCACATCTTCCGGATGTTTGGTTCTGGCTTCGGCCAGTTGATCCTGCAGATCGGACAGCCGAGTTGGACTGCTGTTGGAAGATCGAACCGTCAGATCAAATCGTCCCATGCCCGCAACGACCGGAGTTTCCACATCCTGCAGTCCGTGCTTCGGAGGATCCAGAAACAATGCCTTGTCAGCCGGAAACGCGGAACACTGCAAATTGATGTTGGCGACAAACGTGTGGCTGGAACCAT
>JAKVAZ010000031.1 GCA_022447225.1 Fuerstiella sp.
ATCTCTAAAATCGGCGGTACGGTTGCTCTGCGAATCAAAATGTTTCAGGCAAAACTCTTCGCCTATAAACTGTAAAAAAAGATGGACACGATGTTATCAACGTTCTGTCCAGCCGCGGTATGAACAACGTGGATATCTCTCCTTATCCTTCCAGACGACGGCAGGCTGCAGGATTCACCACACTTCTGACCATGCACCTCGCGCAACGAACAGTCACGGAACACCTCACATGCACCATCTTTCGGTCGATACTCAAGCCAGCCACGGCCCGGTGACTCGTGATTCCTCTGAATATTCCTCGTTCTTTGTCATGACAAATGGATTGTTGACCTCTGCCCGGAAAGTACTTGCCGCAGGTCTTTGCTTTGTAATGCTGAGTCAGGTCCATAACGCGGCCGGGCAGCAGGTGTTGCAAAAAGGGGAACCTGAAGAAAAACAGAAATCATCCCCGTTCAAAAAGCGACCGCAGGAACGTAAACGCATTCGATTCAACAGCGGCGCATGGAATCCCCTGGTTGATACAACGGAAGTATTTCCTGGCAACCGAAATATCGATGAACATGGTGTGTTCAATCTGTACGACGGAGCGGTCGGTGTCAGGTTCAGTGTGGAGCAGGCAGATCGATCCGCACCGCTTCTGGAAGCGGTTGAAGAATGGGAACTGGGAAGCTCCATCTGGCCGCTTTTTATCTGGAATGCAGACGGCCTGTGGCACATGATTTACGAATGCACCACAGCCGACAAAACCTGTTACGCCACCAGCATTGACGGCTATCAATGGCACCGTCCTGAGCTGGGACAGGTGAAATTTGGAGGATCAGCCAAAAATAATCTTCTGGCCCGTGGCATCGTTGGAGCAACCGGTGTGTTTCTCGATCCTCACGCACTGCCAAACGAGCGTTTCAAAGCCATGGGCAGCGACACCAACTGGTACGATCCTGACACCCTGCAGCCACTGACCGGTCCCGAGGCAAGGGAACGATCGACCAAACAACAGGAACTGGGCGCTGAATACCAGGGACCTCGTGCTGAATTGTGGGCAAGGACTGTGGGATGGGTCTCACCGAACGGCCTCGACTGGAAAATGCTCGAAGAGTCGTTAGGTAACCGACCGGTGAATGGTGGTATTTCCGCTTATTACGATGCCTACCTGGACGAGTACATCGCCTATCTGCAGATCATGGGGAACACCACTGAACTGATGTCTGGAATCGGATCGGGCCAAATCGAAGTTGAAACGCAGCGGCGGACGATCGGCTTTTCCCGCACCAAAAATTTCCGCAACTGGCCGGCACCCCGGCTGATTCTTGCTCCTGATGGCCAGGACGACCTGGACATCTCATTCTACGGTGCCAACTACTTTCCCTATCCGGGGCGCACTGACCTGCACACCATGGTCATCCCGATCTATCATCAGGCCACAGAAGACATGGACAGCCAAATCGCCTTCAGTCGGGACGGTATTTTCTGGTACCGGCCTGAACGTCGCGCAGTGCATACCGTGGGGCTACCCGGCAGCGGTGATCAGTGTTCAGCACATCCCTGGCGAAGCGGTTTGATCGAGTTACCGGACGGCCGCTGGGCAGTCCCGTACTCGGCCAACTCGACTCGGCATAACGTGAACGAAAAGGATAAAGACGAGTTATTCCCCGAGCGGAAACCCATGCAAATTCGCTATATGCTCTGGCAACCCCACAGATTTTGCAGCATCGAAGCCGAAGTCGAAGGACGGTTCACAATTCCGACCATCTATCGTCATGGAAATGAGCTACGACTGAACTACCGCTGTGCCCCAGGAGGATGGATCACCGTCGAACTGGTGCATGCCCGCTCGGCCGTTTCCCCCGATCCGGATGCCATTGAAGGATTTTCCTTTACAGATTGTGACCGCCTGATCGGCGACGAGGCCGACCACGTCGTGACCTGGAAGGGCAAAAGTGATCTCTCGGGAATCGGTAGTACCGCAGGAATACGCATCAAATTGTTTCAGGCAAAGTTGTTTGCCTATAAGCTGTAACACAAGAAAACAGCTGTTTTTCTTCTATCCTCCGAACCTCCGTCAGGCGGTAAAATCGGCCAGATTCTGGGGGGGCAAACTTCAGCCAGCTTAACTCCGCAACGACATAATCTTATCATACAGAAGTCGTTAGGGCGGAGCCTCTCACACGGCTTGTGAAGTTCGTCCTGCATCCAACCGTCAGGGAACACCTCGCATGACCAATCTATCCACCGATCTCCAAACCGGCCGACCGGTGACTTATCATCCGTCTGAACGTTCCTCGTGGTTTCCGCGGACAAATGGATGGTGGGACTACGCCCGCAGAATGCTTGCGGCGGGGATTTGCCTGGTGGCCCTGATCCTCGGCAACCATGCAGCAGCGCAGCAGGTGGTACAAAAAGAACAGCCTGAGGGAAAACAGAAGCCGTCCCCCTTCAAGGAACCGCAGAAACGCTCAAAGCGAATTCGAAGTAATCCGGGAGCATGGAATCCGATTGTCGACACCACCGATGTGTTCACGGGTAACCGAAATGTCGATGAACGCGGACGATTTAACCTCTACGACGGAGTCCTCGGCGTCAAAATCCGGGTCGAACAGGCACAACGTTCCGAACCACTGCTGGAAGCCAACCCCGACTGGGAGAGGAACTCGATCT
>JAKVAZ010000032.1 GCA_022447225.1 Fuerstiella sp.
ACATTTTCGGCGATTGTGGTGATGGTCATGATCACCACCATGATCACTCCACCAATGCTCAAGCGGTCACTTGGCAGTGGAATTGAGGAGAGTGAAAGGGCTCCGTAACTGTGTCCGGATGAACATGGGCACCCGAATCTCATCTCGCCAGAGTGCAGAGGTGCAATAACACGGCAGAGTGTGAAAGCCTGAGATAACCGGTGCCAGACACTCAACGAAGAAACGGACTGGATTGTTCGCTCGCTCCTTCACGGCAGCAATGATTTCCGCGTGCCGTGGATTTCTCAGATCCAGTCCGGTCTTCAGTAGTGCACAGGCTGTCTGTGAACTGTCCCCCCTGATCAACGCTCGGCGCGGTTTGGAAGTACTTCACTGCTTTTGCGAATTTCGTACCGTGCTGTGGTTTAGCAGTCGTTTTAGTTCAGCCTGGACTGCGGTGGTCGGCTGCACCGTTCCCGTATCGTCATGCGTGTGGACGAATCATAACACCCTGGCCGGTGGGAAGATGGATCACCGGAAACCCGGTGTTTTCGGATACCATGTCAACGGCACGACGGGCGCCTGGACACGTATTAAATCCATAGTCGTCACATACGACGATTCCGCCTGGCACAAGTCGTTCGCAGAAAAATTCCAGCGAATCGTATGTCGGCTGGAACAAATCAACATCAACATGAACAAATGCAAACGTTCGTTCTGCCACTTCAGAGAACCGTGCCGGTATCCAGCCCTGGTAATACTCGATTCGCTCAAACGTTTTGAGATTGCGCTGAACCTCGTCTAGGGAAACCGACAGGTCCCCTTTTTTCCAGCTATAGGCACGTGTGGTTTCAACGGTATCTTCAGCCGCTGGTTCAGAAAGACCTTCGAACGAATCAAAAGCATGATGTACCCGCTGGTGATCTTGATGCATCGCTGAACAAATGACATGTGATGAGTGCCCGTATAGCACGCCGCATTCCACTGTATCACCGGGGATGTTTTGAAGACTGTTGGCCAGTGACCACAGAACAAACTTTCTGTCTGGCCGCTGTCCGGCCAGTGGAAAGTCCTGCCACAGCTGCCAAAATGCGGTGTCCGTCATCCAGGACGAATGATGGTTGTAAATTTCGAAGCCCCATAAGCTGGAGAGCTCGTCCAGAACGTGGAATTTTTCGTTGTATTGAAGATCTGCTTCCGGTTGATCCTCAGCATTCAGGGAATCCACAACCAGTCTACACAACTGTGGGTGCTGACTAAGCCGACGAGCCAGATGAAACTGTCTCACCAGATTTTGAAGTCTCGTTAGCAACGTGAGGTCTCCCGTCTTTCAAAACCAGTGGCCGTTCACAAAAATCACACCCGTTGCACCCGTCTGTTCGATTACTTTCGGATTGTGAGATTCGACGGAAAATGTCATCGCGTCATTCATTCGAGCGAGTTGAAGACCAATGGCGGAAGTCACAACCGCCTCGATCGAATATTCGCCGGCGAGCAGGCCACACGTTTCCAGTTGAAATCCCACAATGGCTCTTCCGGGCGCGAACTGCCTCGTTTCGAATTGACTGCCGGATCCAATAGTGGCAATCAGCACATTTGACATGGAATACACCATCAGTCGAAATCGCAGATCCGAGACGTGTTCGAAGCACTCGCACTCCATGCAGATTGAGAAGGTGTCACCAGTGGATATGGTTTTGGTTTCGCTCCCTTTGTCTGTCTCCAGGTGAACTTTGTGAATTCGTACATTCCCTGAAGATTCCTGAGGCAGTGAGGCAGAAACCGGTTTTTGTGATTGGTTCTTTTGCTGTTCGGAGTGATAAAGATGGATAGCTTCTTTGGGAGCAGCAATTTTCAGAATTGTACCGTGCGCCATGGTTGCAACACGGTCACAGAGTCGTTCCAGCTGATAGGGGTTATGTGACACAACGATGAAACTCGTTCCCCGTGCTTTCATCTCGTAGACACGGTCGTAACATTTTTTCTGGAATGCGTTGTCACCAACGGCCAGTACTTCGTCGACCAGCAACACATCCGGCTGTAGTTGTGACGCAATTGCAAAACCCAGCCGAACCTGCATTCCTGAACTGTAGGTTCGAACCGGAGCATCAATCGAATCTTTGACGTCTGCGAAGTCGACGATGTCATCAAACACGGCTGCTGTTTCCCGGCGAGTGCGTCCCAGAACGGCACTGTTGATGTAGACGTTTTCCCGTCCGGTCAGCACAGGATTAAACCCGGCACCTAACGCAATCAATGCTCCCACCCGGCCACGAATTGTTATGGATCCGGTGTCCGGCTTAATGAGGCCGTTGAGCATTTTTAGGAGCGTTGTTTTGCCAGCCCCGTTGTGACCAATCAGTCCGAGGCACTCGCCACGTTTGAGTTCAAACGAAATGTGTTTGTTTGCCCAAAATTCACCGGAT
>JAKVAZ010000033.1 GCA_022447225.1 Fuerstiella sp.
GCACCCGATGGACCTGCATCAACGGGTGAAGTGGAAGATTACGAAGTCAAGATCGAGACACCACCACCGCAGGATGACCTGGACTTTGGCGACGCACCGGACGGTTACCCGGTGACCCTGGCGGATAACGGTGCCCGTCACGTATTTGCCGCCGGCCCCACAGGCGGTCCTGGTTTACGTCTGGGCACCGAGTGGGATTCCGAGAGGGACGGAACGCATTCGGTGAATTCAGATTTCGATGATTTGAATCCCGGAGCGAGTCCGGATGATGAAGATGGGGTGACGTTTGGCGTGTTGAATCCGGGTAATCCGGCAGCCGTTACGGATGTGACGGTGAACGGTGCTCCTCCCAACGGAGCATTTCTGGATGCATGGATGGACTTTAATCAGAACAACGCGTGGGAGCCGAGTGAACAGATCTTCACCAGTCAGGTTGTGGTGAACGGTGTGAATAATCTGACGTTCGCGATTCCTGCGGGCGCACTACCAGGCATCACTTATACACGTTACCGGTTGAGTGCCGGTGGTGGGTTAGCACCCGATGGACCTGCATCAACGGGTGAAGTGGAAGATTACGAAGTCAAGATCGAGACACCACCACCGCAGGATGACCTGGACTTTGGCGACGCACCGGACGGTTACCCGGTGACCCTGGCGGATAACGGTGCCCGTCACGTATTTGCCGCCGGCCCCACAGGCGGTCCTGGTTTACGTCTGGGCACCGAGTGGGATTCAGAGAGGGACGGAACGCATTCGGTGAATTCAGATTTCGATGATTTGAATCCAGGAGCGAGTCCGGATGATGAAGATGGGGTGACGTTTGGAGTGTTGAATCCGGGTAATCCGGCGGCCGTTACGGATGTGACGGTGAACGGAGCTCCTCCCAACGGAGCATTTCTGGATGCGTGGATGGACTTTAATCAGAACAACGCGTGGGAGCCGAGTGAACAGATCTTCACCAGTCAGGTTGTGGTGAACGGTGTGAATAATCTGACGTTCGCGATTCCTGCGGGCGCATTACCAGGCATCACTTATACACGTTACCGACTGAGTGCCGGCGGCGGTTTGGCACCCGATGGACCTGCATCAACGGGTGAAGTGGAAGATTACGAAGTCAAGATCGAGACACCACCACCGCAGGATGATCTGGACTTTGGCGATGCACCGGACGGTTACCCGGTGACCCTGGCGGATAACGGTGCTCGTCACGTATTTGCCGCCGGCCCCACAGGCGGTCCTGGTTTACGTCTGGGCACCGAGTGGGATTCAGAGTCTGACGGAACGCATTCGGTGAATTCAGATTTTGATGATTTGAATCCAGGAGCGAGTCCGGATGACGAAGATGGGGTGACGTTTGGAGTGTTGAATCCGGGTAATCCGGCGGCCGTTACGGATGTGACGGTGAACGGAGCTCCTCCCAACGGAGCATTTCTGGATGCGTGGATGGACTTTAATCAGAACAACGCGTGGGAGCCGAGTGAACAGATCTTCACCAGTCAGGTTGTGGTGAACGGTGTGAATAATCTGACGTTCGCGATTCCTGCGGGCGCATTACCAGGCATCACTTATACACGTTACCG